>JBFLYY010000025.1:0-19742 GCA_040756495.1 Thermodesulfobacteriota bacterium
AAGCCCTTGAGATCGCGGGTGATCTGGATGGGGCGCCGGGCGGGCGAGAGGAGGTGGAGCACCACGCCGACGCGGCCGCCCGCCACGGTGGGAGTCTCGGCAAGTCCGAAGAGTTCCTGCAAGCGTACCGCCAGGACCGGCGGGCTGGCGTCGGCGTGGTATTCAAGGCGGATGCGCGAGCCGCTGGGCACCGTGAGATGGGTGGGGGCCAGGCGGTCGAGTT
Source organism: Thermodesulfobacteriota bacterium (assembly GCA_040756495.1). GTDB lineage: Bacteria > Desulfobacterota > Desulfobulbia > Desulfobulbales > Desulfurivibrionaceae > JAJZRJ01. The sequence continues at coordinate 224 of JBFLYY010000025.1, forward strand.
CGCGTTGCCGCTCCCAGGAAAGGCGGCTTGTCAGGATGCTGGCCAGATCGAGGCGGGAAAGCTGCTCGCGGCTGCGGATGGTGCCGAGAAAGGGGGCGAGCCATTCCGCGAGGGTGGCGGCGAGATGGCGGTCCGAGAGGTCGGGCCAGCCCGCCTCCGGTTGCCAGTGGCGGAGCGATTCGCTGCGCGCCTGGAACTCGCGGGCCGCCTCGCTCCACGGCAGTGCCCCGATGCCGATCCGTTCGATCCCTGCGAGCATTGCCGCAGCGACCGCCTCTGCGGGCGGCTTGGCAAGGGGCGCGCTGGCCAGCACCAGGGCGCCCAGGCGGCGCTGACGCAGGGCGGAGGCCGACTCCGTGGCCTCATCCCAGGCCACATCGGCGTGTTCCGTAATCCTGTTTCCCACCGCCTCCTCGATCTCGGCCAGGGTCAGGGGGGCGGCGAGGAAGATGCGGCCCTCGCTCCTGCCGGCATCGAGGCTCGCCACGGCGAGGTATTCGTGGTTGGCAAGCGGGTCGTGGTTGGCCACCGTGGCAGCGCGGCCCGAGGCGAGTTTGTAGTGGTGGCTTTGGGCTCCCCGGCGCTGGGCGATGCGGTCCGGATAGGCCGTGGCCACCAGCCCGCCCGAGCTTGTCGCTCCTGCCTTTTTTCCCCTGCTGGCCAGGAGCTGACGGAACTGGCGGCTCACCTGCTCCACCCTCCGGCAGCCAGCGGGATCGGCACCCAGGGCCCGGGCCGCGCCTGCCCCCTCGGTACGGAAGGCGTTCAGGGCGTGGAGGCGGTCGTCGAGATCGGCGGAGCGCCCCCGCTCCTTGACGATGTCCCGCTCGGAGAGGAGGGCGGCCAGGTCGCAGGCGAGTGCCGGGTGGCCGAGTTCCGCGCCCTTGAGCAGGAGGTGGGCCAGGCGCGGGTGGGCCGGCAGCACGGCCATGCGGCGGCCCTGCTCGCTGACGCGGCCCTGATCGTCCAGGGCGCCGAGTTCCTGCAAGAGTTCCCGGGCCTGGGCCAGGTGGCCCGGTGGCGGCGGATCGAGCCAGGCGAGGCTGGCGGGGTCGCGCACCCCCCAGCGCGCCAGTTCCAGGAGAAACGGGGCGAGATCGGCATCCACGATCTCCGGCGGGTCGAACTCCCGCAGGCTGTGTTCCACCCCCTCGCCCCAGAGGCGGTAGCAGTGGCCGGGGCCGAGGCGGCCGGCGCGGCCCGCCCGCTGGGTGGCGCTCGCCTTGGAGATGCGTTGCAGGCTCAAGCGGGTGAGGCCGCTTTCCGCCTGAAAGCGCGGGGCGCGGCGCCAGCCCGAATCGAGGACCGTGGAAATCCCCTCGATGGTGAGACTCGTCTCGGCAATGGGCGTGGCCAGGATCACTCGGCGTCGCCCCTTGGGGTCGGGCGCCACGGCCTGGCTCTGGGCGGCAAGCGCGAGGTCGCCGTGCAAGGGCAGGATGGCAAGCTGCCTTGCCTCGGGCGAGGCGGCCAGGAGTTCCCCGGTGCGGAGGATCTCGGCCGTGCCGGGCAGGAAGGCAAGGAGGTCGCCGTGCTGCTCGCGGAGCGCCCTGGCGAGTGCCGTGGCCATCTGCTCCGCGATCTGGCGGGGCGTGGGATCGGGCGGGAAGGTGGCGGGCGGCGGGAGATAGGTGACCTCTACCGGGTAGCACCTGCCCCGCGCCTCGACCACCGGCGCCTTGCCTAAAAGGCGGCTCACCGCGGCGGTATCGAGGGTGGCGGACATGACGAGGAGCTTCAGATCCTCGCGCAACTGGGCCGCGTCGAGGCAGAGGGCCAGGGCGAGGTCCACATCGAGGCTCCGCTCGTGGAACTCGTCGAAGATCACAAGACCCACCCCGGCCAGGTCCGGCTCCTCCTGGAGGCGGCGGATGAAGAGGCCGGCGGTCACCACCTCGAGGCGCGTTGCCGCCGAGACCTGGCTTTCGAAGCGGACCCGGTAGCCGATGGCCTCGCCCACCTGTTCGCCCCGCTGGCCTGCCATGTAGGTGGCGGTGAGCCGGGCAGCCAGGCGGCGCGGTTCGAGCATGAGAATTTTTTGTCCTTTGAGCCACTCTTCGTCGAGCAGGGCGGGGGGCACCACCGTGGTCTTGCCCGAGCCGGGCGGCGCGGCAAGGACCAGGGCCGGGTGGGCGGCCAGTTCGGCGCGCAGCTCCGGCAGGATGTCGTGGACAGGGAGGGTGGTCACGCGGCTCAGTAAGGCAGGGGTTGGTAGTGGACCAGCTCCGCCAGGAGGCGGACCATCTTCGCGTGGTGCGAGCCGGCCCAGTAGATGCGGCCACAGGCGGGGCAGCGGCGGAAGCTATGGTAATACTTTTTGGTCAGCGGCTCAAGGTGGTCGATGATCTCCTCCTTGGCCACCTCGTGGAGGGGGGCGTTGCAGCGCAGGCAGCGGCCAAAGGGGCGCACCGCCTTGTTGAGCCCGTAGAAGTGGAGGATCTCGGCCAGTTGCCGGGTGGGCCGCTCCTCCCGGACCAGATGGCCGTATTCCACACCCTTGCGCTTTAAAAGCTGCACGTCGCGTGTGAGGAGGATGCACTGCTGGCGGCGGCTTTCCAGGGCCAGTTCCTCGTCGTGCCATTCCGGATGGAAGAGGGTGTCGAAACCTGCCATGCGCAGCCGGGCCGCGAGTTTGGCCACGTTGTGGTCGATGAGGAAGCGGAGTGCCGGGAGTGGTTCCGGCCGCAGCAGCGTGGCCGTGGTGACGTCCACCGGCGGCGCGAGCGGCTCCACCATGACCTCGTCGCCTGGCGCCAGGAGATAGCTGAAATCGACCTCCTGGTCGTTGGCCGTAAGACGCCCCACCTCGGTGTGCGGCACGCCCAGGGCCTCGATCACGTCCTTCACCGAGGCGCGGCGCTCCACGGGATAATGGACGATGGGCGTGTCGCTCCGGCGCCTGGCGACGAGGCCGCCGAGCCAGCCCTGGAAGGTGATGATGGCGTCCTGGCCGGCGGAACGTGGCGGGGAGCCGGCGAGGGTTACGATGCCAGCCACTCCCTGGCCTCGGCCATGGTCTTGAAGACCCGCAGGGGAATCGGGTGCCGGTCGAGTTCGCAGAGGATCTCGTACATGCGGCCCAGGCCGAAACCGAGGTTGCTGGCCACGACAATGGCGGTCTTGCCATTCGGGCGGAGATGGCCGTAGCCCTGCGCCACCGAAAGGATCTGGCGCAACTGCTCCATGGTCAGGCCGGCCAGATCGGCGCCGGAGAGATCCCACAGCAGTTTGGCGGTGCATCCCTGGCGGTAGAACTCTTCGATGGCCGCGATGATTTCCTCGGCAATGGCCACCCCTTCCACCAGGAAGACGGTGGTTTCCTCCTCTTCGGCGAAGCGTTTCCGGATCGAGGCCATGGCACGCCACCCGCGGGGATGAGACAACAGAAGGGAAATGGTGTTTTTTTCATTGTCGCAGGGTTTGTACCAGGCGCCAAGGGAAAAATGGGATACCCCGTGGAACAGGAAAAAGGGGATCAGCCCTCGCCCCCTTTGCCCTTGTCCAGCACCTCCCGCACCTTTTCCAGCAGTTCCACCGGCGACATCGGCTTGAACAGCACCGGCGTGTCGTTGTCCAGCGCCGCCTTCTGCCGGATGATGTCCGGGGCATAGCCGCTGGCAAAGATTCCCTTCACGTCGGGCGCCAGCTTGCGGATGGCGTCGTAGGCCTCCTTGCCGTTCCGTTTCGGCATGATGAGGTCGAAGAGCAGGAGGTGGATTTTACCCTGGTTGGCCAGGAACTGCTGCACGGCATCCTCGCCGTCCACCGCCGCGATTACGGTGTACCCGAAATCGGTGAGAATGGTGGTACAGAGCTTCCGCAGCGCCGGGTCGTCTTCGGCCACCAGGATCGTCTCGGTGCCGCGGGCAGGGGGAGGGGGCGTGGCGGCTTTTTCTTCCGCCACGGCCGTGCCGGCGGTGAGCGGCAGGTAGATTTTGAAGGTGGTGCCGCGATCCGGCTCGCTGTACACGTTGATGTAGCCGTCGTGCTGTTTGATGATGCCGTAAACCACGGCGAGGCCCAGACCGGTACCCTTGCCCACTTCCTTGGTGGTGAAAAAGGGCTCGAAGATCTTCTGCCGCGTCTCTTTGTCCATGCCCCGGCCCGAGTCGGAGACGGTGATCAGCGCATAGGCGCCGGCCCGGCCATACCCGTGGGCGGTGACGAATTCATTGTTCATCCCGATCCGGGTCGCGTTGACGGTAAAGGCGCCGCCGGCCGGCATGGCGTCCCGGGCGTTGGTGGCGAGGTTCATCAGTACCTGCTCCAGCTGATGCGCATCGGCCAGGATCGGCAGCGGCTCCGCCGCCAGGCTGGTGGTGCATTCGATGTCCTCGCCGATGACCCGTTTGAGGAATTTTTCCATCTTGCTGATGATGCCGTTGAGATCCTCGCTTTTTTTGACGCTGATCTGTTTCCGGCTGAAGAGAAGGAGATCCTTGGTGAGATGGGCGGCCCGTTCCGCCGCCTCGAGGATGTTGTCGAGGTTGAGCCGTTGCGGGTCGTCCGCCGCCATCCCCATGAGGGCGATGTGGCCGTAGCCGGAGATGGCGGTGAGGATGTTGTTGAAGTCGTGGGCAATGCCGCCGGCCAGGGTGCCGATGGCCTCCATCTTCTGCGCCTGGCGGAGTTGCTCTTCCAGCTTGCGGCGGTCGGTGATGTCGCGCATGATCTCGATCACGCTTTCGATCTCGCCGGAGGCTCCCGGAATCGGCACCGCTCTGATCTCCAGGTTTTTGTCGTTGGGGGTGACGGTGTTGCCTTCCTCGATGCGGCCGGACTTGAAACTTCTGGCCACCGGGCAAGGGTCACAGGGGGTCTCGCGGTTCCACAGGGCCGCATGGCAGAAATTGCCTCTGGTCTCAAGCTGTGCCTGCCGGTCAACGAGTCGGACCATGGCCTTGTTGGCCCAGCGGATCTTGAGGTCGGCGGAGAGCTGGATGATGCCGTCGGGCAGTGCATCGAGCAGGGTCTGGAACTCCTGGGAAAGCAGGCGATATCTCTCTTCCTGTTCCTTGAGCGCGGCCTCGCTTTCCCGCCTGGCCCGGCGCGCTGCCGCCTCCTCCACGCTGCGCTCGATGGCGGGCACCAGTCGGAGCAGGTTGTCCTTGAGCACGAAATCCCACACCCCGTATTTGAGCGCCTCGACCGCGGTCTCCTCGCCGATGCTGCCCGAGAGCAGGATGACCGGCAGGTCGGGGAAACGTTCCTGAATCTGCGTCAGGGTCTCCTGGAAATCCAGACCGGGCAGATAGTAATCGCAGAGCACCGCGTCCCAGCCGCCTTCGACCAGGGCAGTTGCCAGTTCCACCGCGTCCATGGCCCACCGGCACCGGGCGTCCAGGCCGTGTTGCCGTAAATGCCGCTGGACCAGGAGGAAGTCCGCCTCGACGTCTTCGATGACCAGCAGGCTGAGCGGGTTCATGGTGGCCTTACCTTTGCGGTGGCTCATTGGTGGCCAGCCAGTAGACACCCAGCCGCGCCACGGTTTCGGCGAATTCGTTGAAATCGAGCGGCTTGCGCACGAAGCTGTTGGCCCCGTTTTCGTAGCTCTTCAGGCGGTCGCGCTCCTCGTCGGAGGAGGTGAGGATGACCACCGGCAGGAGGTGGGTGCGCGGATCGGCGCGTAGCCGTTCCAGCACCTCGAGCCCCGAGAGGCGCGGCAGGCCGATGTCGAGCAGGACGACGGTGGGCAGATCGCCCCCGGTGCGTCCGGTGAATTCGCCCTCGCGGAACAGGTAATCGAGGGCCTGCTGGCCGTCCCTGGTCACGTCCACCGTATTGGCCAGATTGATTTTCCTGAGGGCCCGCAGGATCAGCATTTCGTCCTGGGGGTTGTCCTCGACCAAGAGAATCGTCTTACGTTCCATGCTTTTCCTCCCTTGTCACGTCCGCGGGCGGCAGGCTGAAACAGAAGGTGGCCCCCTGCCCCGGGGCGGATTCTGCCATGATGCGGCCGCCGTGGCGGTGGATGATGCGTTGGGCCGTGGCGAGTCCGATGCCGATGCCGGGGAACTCTTCCTGGCGGTGCAGCCGCTGGAAGGGCTGGAAGAGCTTGCCGGCATGGGCCATGTCGAAGCCGGCGCCGTTGTCCGCCACGTAGAAAAGACGCTCCCCGCCATGCTCTTCGGCAAAGACGCGGATCGCCGGTTCCTTGGTGCGGGCCGTATATTTCCAGGCGTTGCCAATGAGGTTGCGCATCACCACCTCGATCATCCGGGCATCGCCACGGGCGATGAGGCCCGGCTCGATCCGCCACGCCACCTGGCGGCCCGGTTCCGTGCCGGCCAGTTCGTCCCGCACGTTGTGCGCCATGGCGGCGAGATCCACCGTGTCGTGCCGCAATTCGCCGCGGGTGCTGCGGGAGAGGGTGAGCAGACCGTCGATCAGCTCACCCATCTTGCGGCTGGCAATGGTGATCTGCTCCAGGAAGACGTGAGCCTCGCCCTTCAGCTCCTTGCCGTAATCCTCCTCCAGCGCCTGACAGAAGCCGCACATGGCGCGGAGCGGGGCGCGCAGGTCGTGGGAAACCGCATAGGCGAAGCTCTCCAGTTCCTGGTTGGCGGCCTTGAGTTCGGCGGTGCGCGCCTCCACCCGCCGTTCGAGGTCGGCGTTGAGGCGGAGCAGGCGGTCCAGGGTGCGCTTGCGTTCCGCCACCAGGCCGCCGACCCTGGCCAGCAGTTCATCCACGGCAAAGGGCTTGTTGATGTAGTCCTGTACCCCGTGCTGGAGCAGCGTGACCCGCAGATCGTCGTCCGCCTTGGCGGTGAGCATGACAATGGGCACGTCGGCCATGGCGTTGTGGCGGCGCAGGGCCGCGACCATCTGCTCGCCGCTCATCCTGGGCATCATCACGTCGCTTAGGATCAGGTCCGGGTGGCTGGCCAGGGCCTTGGTCAGCCCCTCCTGGCCGTCAAAGGCGGTGGTCACCCGGTAGTGGGGGCTCAGGGTCTCGGCGATGAAGGCGTTCATGTCGGGGTTGTCCTCGACCACCAGGATGAGCGGGGCATCCGGGGCCGCATGGGGGGCAACGGCCGGATGGTTTGGATCCCGCAGTTCCTCCACGGCCTGGCGGTCGATCTCCTCGGTCAAGGCGCTCGGCGAGGGGGCAAGTTCCACCCCGGCCGGCGCGGCAAGCGGCAGGGCCACGGTGAAGAGCGCCCCGCCGCCCGGTGCCTCGTCCACCGCCACCTCACCGTGGTGCAGGCCGACGAATTCCTTGACAATGGCCAGCCCCAGCCCGGTGCCGCCGAAGCGCCGTTCGGTCCCGCCCTCCACCTGGCGAAAACGTTCGAAGATGGCCTCGCGCATGGCTGCCGGCACGCCGGGGCCGTTGTCCTGCACCTGAATTCGGGCGTGATCGTTGCCCGGCACCATGGTGACGGTGATCGCCCCGCCCGCCGGGGTGAACTTGAAGGCATTGGAGAGGATATTGAGCAGGATGCGCTGGCATTTTTCCGCGTCCACCTGGGCCGGCAGGGTGGCGGGCACCTCCACCGCATAGCGGATCTCCTTTTCCTCGGCCAGCACCTCGAAATGGGAGGCGACAAAACGTGCCAGGTGGGCCAGGTCGGTTTGGACGTATTGCACCTCCATCCGGCCGGCCTCGATCTTGGCCACGTCCAGCAGATCGCTGACGTGGCGGTAGAGCAGCCGGGCATTGCGTTCCACCAGCTCCAGATCGTGCCGTTCTTCCGGAGTGAGGTTGCCGGCGGCCAGCCGTTTGCCCACCGGCCCCAGGATCAGGGCGAGGGGCGTGCGCAGTTCATGGCTGACGTTGGCGAAGAGTTCGTTCTTGAGTTGGTCGAGTTCCAACGTCTTTTCATAGAGCCGGGTGATCTGGGTGTTGGCATCCTGCAACTGGTCGTTGGCCGCCTGGGCAGCGGCCAGGGCCTCGGCGGTGCGCTGGTTCGCTCGTTTGATGCGTTCCTGGGTGTAGGCGAAGAGGACGCCCATGCCCATGAAGAGGCCGATGGAGCCGAGGGTGAAGGGATTTTCCAGGGCAAAGGAATGTTCCGGCGGGATGAAGAACCACCAGGCAAGCAGGGTGGCAAGCACGGTGGCGGCTAAGCCCCCGGCGAGGCCGCCGACCCAGGAACTGAAAAAGACCGCGGGAAAGAAAAGGAACCAGGCAAAGGGCTTGATGGCGGCCCAGAACATCGATTGCAGGACAAAGGCCACCAAAGGCAGCAGCATGGCCAAGAGAGGGCGGAGGATGCGAGGAAGCTTCATTTCCGTTGCCTGTCTTCAAAGGCGAGGGAATGGGCAGAGGCGGGAGAAAAAAACCGTTGGTTGCCTTGATGCCGACAGTCAGCACAAAGAACGCCGTCTCACCCGGAACAAAGCGGAACTGGTATGTCCTTGTTGTATCGTTTCTTTGGAATCCCTGTCAATCGAAAACCGTTGAGCTGGGCGTCGAGGGATGGCGAGGGGGGAGGCGGGAAGGTCGATGCCGCTCTTCCCGTTCAGCACCGGGCCGCGGCCATCGCTGCCTTGAAACCGGCGGCGGAGCGGGCGATCACCTCGTCCTCCACGCAGAAGGCGAGGCGGAAGTAGCCCGGCAGGCCGAAGCCGCGGCCCGGCACCCCGAGAATCCGCTGTTCGGCCAGGAGGCCGACAAAGGCGGCATCGTCCGCAATGGGCGACTTGGGGAAGAGATAGAAGGCGCCCTTGGGCGGGACGAAGTCGTAGCCCGCCTCCTGGAGCACCTGGCAGAAAAGGGCGCGCCGCCGGGCGTAGATCGAGCAGTCCACCGTCACCCCCTGCAGTTCCGCCACCACCCGCTGCATGAAGGCCGGGGCATTGACAAAGCCCAGAATGCGGTTGGCCAGGGTCATGGCGCCCACAAGCTGCCCCTTGCCTTCGATCTTTGGGTGGACCGCGATGTAGCCGATGCGTTCGCCGGGCAGCGACAGATCCTTCGAGTAGGAGGAGACGATGATGCTCTTTTCGTAGGCCGTAAAGACGCCGGGCACGGTGTGGTGGTCGTAGACGATCTTGCGGTAGGGCTCGTCGGCGATGAGGTAGATGGTCTGCGGCGCTTTCCGGAGCACGGCGGCCAGGCCCGCGAGTTCCGCGGCCGAGTAGATCTGGCCGGTGGGGTTGTTGGGGCTGTTGATGAGGATCGCCTTGGTCTTCGGGGTGATGGCCGCCGCGATGGCGGCAAGATCGAGGCTGAAGTCCGGTGCGGTGGCCACGATCTTCGTCACCCCGCCGTGGTTGTCGATGTAGAAGTTGTACTCCACAAAGAAGGGGGCGAGGATGATGACCTCGTCGCCCGGGTCGAGAAGGGCCTTCATCACCACGTTCAAGGCCCCGGCCGCGCCCACGGTCATGAGAATCTCGTCGGCCCCCACCGCCATTCCCTGCTCGCTGCCGATCTGTCTTGCCACCGCCTCGCGGACAAAGGGATAGCCGCTGTTAGCCATGTAGCCGTGCACTCCGGGCTTCTCGCCGGTCAGCACCTTCTCTACCGCGGCAAGATACTGCTCCGGCGGCGGCAGGTCCGGGTTGCCGAGGCTGAAGTCGCAGACCTGATCCGCCCCGTGCTGGGCCTTCAATTTCGCCCCCTCCTCGAACATCTTGCGGATCCAGGAGGCACGTTCGGCAAAGGCGGTCATTTTTTGGGAGATGGCCATGGGTGGTCTCGTTGCGCTGGGGGTGAGGGAAAGGGATGGGGGACGGTGCGCCAGCAGCCTATTTAGCACGGCCCGGCGGTGGCGGCAAGGGAGAAGCTAGTCGAACCGGAAGGTGAGCCAGCGGGACTGGGCCGAGGAGGCGAGCACCTTGACCGGATCGACGTAGTCGTAAACCCGCGGGGTCTTGCCTTCGGCCGGCCGGAGGACGCGGCCCACCACCTGGAGGAGGCGGCCGGTGAACTTGATCGGCGTGGTGAGGAAGAGGGTGGTGAGGTTGGGGCAGTCGAACCCCTCGCCAATGAGTTGCACCGTGGAGATGAGGATCTTGACCCGGCCCTGCTGGATCGCTTCCACCAGTTCGGCGCGCTCGTCGGGCCTGGTCTGGCCGGTCAGGACCGGGGCAACGAGCCCCCGCTTTTCAAGGAGCCGGGCCAGTTCCTCGCAGTGGTGCACCCGGTCGCTCACGATGAGGATGGTGCCCTCGCTCGTGGCCGCCTCCTTGGCGATGTCTTCCACGATCAGTTCGTTGCGTGCCTTGTTGCCGGTGAGGGCCTTCATCAGGGCCTGGTAGTTGCCGCGGTAGACGTAGCGGAATTCGGTGGGCCGCTGGAGGAACTCGGGCTTCAGCACCGCGCCGGTGGCGTGGAGGTGGCCGGTGTCCACCTGATGGACCCGGTCGCCGAGGTGCATGTAGATCAGCTTGGTGAGCCCGTCGCGGCGGAAGGCGGTGGCGGAAAGGCCCAGCATGTAGCGGCAGGCAAAGGCGGTGACCACCTCGGTAAAGAGCGAGGCCGGCACCCGATGGCACTCGTCCACGCAGAGGTGGCCGAAGAGGGCGGGCAGTTCGGTAAGGTGGTTGCGGGCCGAGTTGACGATGGCGATGGTGATGGGCCGGATCTCGTAGTGGCCGTCGCCGATAAGCCCTGGCTCGACGCCGAGGAAGTTTTCCACCCGCTCCGCCCACTGGTGGAGGAGTTCCTTGGTGTGGACCAGCACCAGGGTCGGCTGACGGCGGGCCGCGATGGCCGCCAGCGCCACCACGGTCTTGCCCGAGCCGGTGCCTGCCTCCAGCACCCCGAATTCGTGACGCAGGATGTCGGCAAGGGCGGCCTGCTGGTAGGGCCGCAGCTCCTTGGTAAAGGAAAGGGCAATGGGCGGCAGTTCCGGGCGCTGATCGACGATGGCCGGGGTATGGTGCATGAAGCGGCGGCAGAGCTGGATCGCCTGGCGGGCAAAGCCGCGGGGAAAGCGGATGGCGTCGCCGTCCAGCCAGTAGAAGTGGAGCTGCGGTTTCAGGCGCTTGCCGATCCAGCGCCCGTATTTCTGGGCGTCGCGGTACTCGGGGTTGTCGAGGGTGAGCTGCTCCTTGAGGGCCGCGAGGAGCGAGGCCGAGGCGCCGGTGAGGCGCGCTTCCGAGTCCACGGTCAGGGTGAGCGGCGGCGAGGCGGCGTGCATGGGATGGTCATGCCTCCGGGAATCCGTCCGCCTCGGCCGCGGCCAGCAAGGGACGCAGGCGGGCGGTGAGGCGGCCGACTTCCTCGCCCAATCGGTCGATCTCTTCCTGCTGGCGGGTCACCACCTCGTTCAACTCTTCCAGGGTCTTTTCCTGGAAGGCGAGACGGGTTTCCAGTTCGATGAGCCGTTCTTCCATGGTTTCTCCTGGGTGGCAGCGGATGGTTGCCTTATCTTAGGGCATCGGCGCAGTTTTGCCAACTGCGTTGACCCAGCGCGGGGCAACGGGCTGCCGGCCGGTGAGCCGTTGGTAGCGCAGGGCCGGCCAGCCGAGGGCGACGACGCTGTGGATCGGTTCCTCGGCCAGGATGCCGAGGCGGTCCGTGATGGCCGGCTCACGCCGCATCGCCTCCACGGCAAAGCCGATGAGGCAGCTGCCGAGTCCCATGGCATGGGCCGCGAGCAGGATGTTCTGGCTGGCGAGCAGCGCGTCTTCCGCCGGGCAGCTGGCGTCGGGACGGCTGCCGATGCAGATGGCGGCAGGCGCCCCGTGGAAGAGGCGGTCGCGCCCCTCTTCCTCCCACTCCTGAAGCGCCTTCAGGGTGGTGGCGTAATGGCGGCGGTAGTAGCGATCGAGCGCCGGCCTGCCGCACCATCTGAGGAGGTGGCGCAGGAGCGGTGCACCGGCCAGCCGGTTGAGCCTGCGGAAGTAGGCGGCCACCTCGTTGCCCAGGGCGACCACGCTGGCGCGGTCTGGCAGGATGGTGAAGGTCCAGCCCTGGCTGTTGGTGCCGGAGGGCGCGGTGGTGCCGATTCTGACCAGATCGGCGAGCAGGGCCTGTTCCACCGGCCTGTCCAGATAGTTGCGGCAGGAGCGGCGGGAGCGCATGAGCTGGACCAGGTGGCCGAGGTCGGCCTGGCCGTAGGGCAGCCATGCCTCCGGCGTGGTGAAGGTGGCGAAGGCGGGAGGGGTGTTTTTGGCGGCCGTCACCGCGATGGCGGCGGCGGGGCAGAGGGCGGCGCAATGGCCGCAGGCCATGCAGGAGGGCACGACGACCCTGGCCCTGCCCCCTTCGAGCACCAGGGCATCGCTGGGACAGTTGGCGAGGCAGAGGCCACAGCCGGTGCAGCGGTCGGCATCGATATGAACTGGCAGCTTGCCATCCATGCCGGGATTCTGAACGCCGCTGCGCAAAGCCGCAACCTTTTTTCGGGGCATGGTGAATTTTTCTCTGGCCGCCCTTTCTTGCCCGCCATGGTTTCGTCCCGGTAGGAACGGCTTCAGCCGCGACAAGAAGCCGGGTGAAGATCGCGGCTGAAGCCGCTCCTGCGGGGGGAGAGGGCAAGGAAATCGGGCCGGCAGGCGGATTCGTCTTGACCGGCGAGGCAAACCCCACTAGGCTGCGGAGAATGGGGGTGCTCACCACCCCGCATCCTGTTGAGGTTTCTGCCGGTGCATCCTGCTGTGGCCCTTCTCATCCCCGGCGGCCCGCTTCTGCTCGCCGCCTTCGTCGCCACCCTGGTCGTTTCCTGGCAACCGTGGCTGGCGCTCGTCGGCCGCCACGGGCCGCTGATCCTTCTGGCGCTCGCCTTTCTCTTTGGCTGGCGCTTCAACCGCAGCCGCCTCTTCTTCGGCATTCTGCTCCTCTTTCTGGCCGAGCGTCTGCTTGCTTCGGGTGCCGAGGCGGGCGGCCTTGCCGTTCGGGCCGCGTCCTGGCTGCTCGCCCTCTTTCTGCCGCTCAACTTTCTCTTTCTCGGCCTCATCCGGGAGCGGGGACTCTTCACCGCCCTGGGCGGCTGCCGTCTGCTGGCCATCGGGGTGCAGGCCGGGATCGTGGGCTATCTGGCCCTTGCGGAACCGCGTCCGGTCCTGGCGGGGATGGCCACGGCGGAGCTGGCCCTGCCGTTCGGCCTCTTCCTCTCCGTGCCGGTGGCCCTCGGCCTGCTCGCGGCGGCGGGCGCCATCCTCTGGCGTTTTGTCCGCAACCGCGACGCCCTCGATCAGGGGCTTCTCTGGGCGCTCGTCGCCGGCAGCGCTGCCCTCGTCAGCCGTGGCCCGCTGGCCTCCTACTATTTTGCCGTGGCCGGCCTGAGCCTCCTCGTTGCCGCCCTGGAGTCGGCGCACGGCATGGCCTTCCGCGACGAACTCACCGGATTGCCCGGCCGCCGGGCCTTGAACGAGGCGATGCTCCATCTGCGCGGCCAGTATTCGGTGGCCATGGTGGACGTGGACCACTTCAAGAAATTCAACGACCAGTACGGCCACGACATTGGCGATCAGGTGTTGCAGATGGTGGCCGGCAAACTCCGCCAGGTGCGGGGCGGCGGCCGCGCCTTCCGCTATGGCGGCGAGGAGTTCACCATCCTCTTCCCCGGCAAGGGCCGGGCCGAGGCGCTGCCCCATCTCGAGGAGGTGCGGGAGAAGGTCGAGGCGGCCCGCTTCCGGCTGCGGGATGCCAAGCGGTCCAGCCGCAAATCCAAGACCAGCCGGGGCAAGTCGAAAAGATCCGGCAAGAGTGTCGCCGTGACCGTGAGCATCGGCGTGGCGGAGCGCCAGAAGGGCAAGGCGCATACCGAACTGGCCATCCGGGCGGCGGACAAGGCGCTCTACCGCGCCAAGGAAGGGGGCCGCAACCGCGTTTCCGTCTGAGCCAAGAAAATTGCCTTTTTGCCCCAAATCGGGTACATTCCGCCCTCCGCTTCAGGCGGAAGCTTCGTTTCCATCCATGCCACAGGACGACCATATGAGCACGACCGAGCCGAACAAGATCATCTACTCCATGATCCGGGTTTCCAAGTTTTACGAGAAGAAACCGATTTTGAAGGACATCAGCCTCTCTTACTTCTACGGCGCCAAGATCGGCGTCCTGGGTCTCAATGGCTCGGGCAAGTCCTCGCTTTTGCGGATCCTGGCCGGGGTGGACAAGGAGTTCAACGGCGAGACCCACATCTCGCCGGGCTTCACCGTGGGCTACCTCGAACAGGAGCCCCATCTCGACGACGGCGCGACGGTGCGCCAGATCGTGGAGCAGGGCGTGCAGGAGATCGTCGATCTCACCAACGAGTTCAACGAGATCAACCTGAAGTTCGCCGAGCCCATGAGCGACGAGGAGATGGACCAGCTCATCGCCCGCCAGGGCCAGGTGCAGGAAAAGCTCGACGCCATGGATGCCTGGGATCTCGACGCCCGCCTCGAAATGGCCATGGATGCGCTCAGGTGCCCGCCAAGCGACACGCCGGTCAAGGTGCTCTCCGGTGGCGAGCGCCGCCGGGTGGCCCTCTGCCGCCTTTTGCTCCAGAAGCCGGACATCCTGCTCTTGGACGAGCCCACCAACCATCTGGACGCCGAGACCGTGGCCTGGCTGGAGCACCACCTTCAGCGCTACGAGGGCACGGTCATCGCCGTGACCCACGACCGCTACTTTTTGGACAACGTGGCGGGCTGGATTTTGGAACTCGACCGCGGCCAGGGCATCCCCTGGAAGGGCAACTACTCCTCCTGGCTGGAGCAGAAGCAGAAGCGGCTGGCCCAGGAGGAGAAGCAGGAGAGCGACCGCCAGAAGACCCTGGAGCGGGAACTCGAGTGGATCAGGATGAACCCCAAGGGCAGACATGCCAAATCCAAGGCGCGCATCAAGGCCTACGAGGATCTGCTCGGCCAGGAAGCGGAGAAGCGGACCAGGGATCTCGAAATCTACATTCCGCCCGGCCCGCGTCTCGGCAAGCTGGTGATCGAGGCGGAGCAGATCAGCAAGGCGTACGGCGACAACCTGCTCTACGAGAACCTCTCCTTCTCCCTGCCGCCGGGCGGCATCGTCGGCGTGATCGGCCCCAACGGCGCCGGCAAGACCACGCTCTTTAGGATGATCACCGGCCAGGAGCAGCCCGATTCCGGCGCCTTCCGCGTGGGGGATACGGTGAAGCTCGCCTACGTGGATCAGTCCCGCGAGGTATTGAATCCGGAGGAGACGATCTGGCAGGCGATCACCGAGGGGCAGGAGACCATCACCCTCGGGAACCGCGAGGTGAACTCCCGCGCCTACGTGGGCAAGTTCAACTTCTCCGGCACGGAGCAGCAGAAGAAGGTGGGTCTCATGAGCGGCGGCCAGCGGAACCGGGTCCATCTGGCCCGGATGCTCAAGTCGGGCGCCAACGTCATCCTGCTCGACGAGCCGACCAACGACCTCGACGTCAACACCCTCCGGGCCCTCGAAGAGGCCCTGGAGAACTTTGGCGGCTGCGCGGTGGTGATTTCCCACGACCGCTGGTTCCTCGACCGCATCGCCACCCACATCCTCGCCTTTGAGGGCGATTCCCAGGTGGTCTGGTTCGACGGCAACTACTCGGAATACGAGGCGGACCGCAAGCAGCGCCTGGGCGCCGAGGCGGACCAGCCGCACCGCATCAAATACCGCCACCTGACCCGTGTCTGAGCGCGAACTTTCGGTCAGCGACGGGTCGCGCCGGAGGGGGGCGCGGCCCAAGGAGCATGCAATGCAACCACTCCGGCAGTCCGGCGCCAAGATCCTGGTGGTGGACAACAACCCCTTTTTCCTGAAGTTCCTTTCCGACACCCTGAGTGGCGAGGGCTTTGTCGTTTTCTCGGCGACCAGCGGTCTCGAGGCCCTGGCCCTCCTCGATGCCCACCGTTTTGCCGTGGTCTTCGTCGATCTGGTGATGCCCAACATCAGCGGCGACAAGCTCTGCCAGATCATCCGCAGCCGGCCGGAGGGCGAGGAGATCCACCTCGTCATTCTCTCGGCCATCGCCCCGGAGGAGGGGATCGATTTCCTGGCCCTGGGCGCCGACGCCTGCATCGCCAAGGGGCCGATGCAGCACATGAAGGAGCACATCCTCTCGGTTCTCGACCTGCTCACCGCCGAGGCGCGCGTGCGGGAGGAGATCATCGGCCTCGAGAACGTGGTCAGGCGTCAGATCACCGAGGAGCTGCTGGTTCTCAAGCGCCACTACGAGATGATCCTCGGCAACCTCACCGAGGGGGTGGTCGAGATCGCCATGCCCACGGAGCAGGTGACCTATGCCAACCAGGCGGCGGTGGCCCTCTTCGGCGTCGCGGAAGAGGGCATCCTGGGCGCCAGCTTTCTCAACCTCTTTCCGCAGCGCTGCCGCGACGAGGTGCGCGAATTGCTGGCCAGGGTCGGACCGGGCGGAGTCACGGTGAGCGGCAGCCATCTCGTCTCGGTCAAGAGCCGGCTCCTTTCCCTGAACCTGCTCCACGGCCCGGACGGCAGCGAACACGGCTATCGCCTTGCCATCCTCCAGGACGTCACCGAGAAGACCGTGGAGGAATATGCCCTCAGGATGAGCCGCAACGAACTCCACCAGATCTTCCACAATGCCGCCGAGGGGATGCTGGTCATCGACATGGACCACAACATCCTGCGGATGAACACCCCCTTCACCACCCTTTTTGGGGTGGAGGAGGGGATGCGGCTGCAAAAGTGTCATGAGATCTTCCCCGGCCCCCGCTGTCATACCGATCTGTGCGCCATCGAACGCATCCGGCAGGGGGAGGAACGGGTGGAATTCGCCGAGGAGAAGCGACGCCACGACGGGGCGACGATCCCGGTGCAGATCACGGCCATCCCCTTCCGGGGGCCGGACGGCGAGCTGCTTGGCATCATGGAGCACTGCCACGACCTCTCGGAAGAGCAGCGGCGGGGGCAGGAACTGCAGGCCACCCACGACAAGTTCAAGGCGATCTTCGACAACACCCTGGTGGGCATCCTCTTCGCCAGAGCGGACCGCACCATCGTCGATTGCAACGAGCGGGCCGCCTCGGTGCTGGGCTACACGCGGGAGGAGTTGATCGGCGAGAGTCTCGCGGTGGTCCACCTCTCTGCCGCCCACTTCGCCGACTTCGGCGAGCAGGTTCTGGCCAGGCTGGCCAGCGGGGAGATGGTGCAGCTCGAATACCAGCTGCGGCGCAAGGATGGCTCCGCCCTCTGGGCCCAACTCTCCGGCAAGACGATCACCCTGCCCGAAATGGGGCCCGGCATGCTCTGGGTGGCCGACGACATCACCCCCCGCAAGCAGGCCGAGGCGGACCAGCGCCAGATCATCGAGGAGCTGCGGGAGACGCAGGAGGCGCTCCGGACCCAGTCGATCCGCGATCCGCTCACCGGCCTTTTCAACCGGCGCTACATGGAGGAGTCGCTCCAGCGCGAGATCAGCAAGGCGCGGCGCCAGACCGCCACCCTCGCCCTCTTCATGCTGGATCTCGATCATTTCAAACAGATCAACGACACCTACGGCCACGTCACCGGCGACTGGGTGCTGCGCAAGCTGGGCGAGATCATTCGCCACAGCATCCGCGAGGAGGATATCGCCTGCCGCTACGGGGGCGAGGAGTTTGTCCTGATCTTCCCCAACATCTCGGCCGAGGACGCCCGCCGCCGGGCCGAGCAACTGCGGACCAGCGTGGAGCAGAAGCTGGTCGTCGAGCACCTGGGGCAGAAGGTCGGGCGGGTGACGATCTCCGTCGGTATCGCCATGCACGCCTCCGGCATGGACCGGGAGACCCTGCTCCGGGAGGCGGACCATGCCCTCTATCGCGCCAAGGAGCAGGGGCGGAACCGCGTTGTCATGTGATTCCGCCCGGCGGGCGGCGGTTGCTCATCTCTCCGGCCTCTTTCCTCCCGAACCGTTCGCCGGTGGCCAGGCCTTTCGAGCCTGGCGAACCCCTGCTGGAGCGCGCGTATGAAGCCAACCCCGAAAAGACACTCCCTGCTGCTGCTTCTCTTCCTGCTGCTGGTGACGGCGGCCTGCGGCAAGACGCCGGCTATCCGGCCGCTGGCCGCGGACGCCACCGTCCTCGCCTTTGGCGACAGCCTTACCGCCGGCAGCGGCGCCAGGCCGGAGGAGTCCTATCCCGCCGTGCTCGCCGGCCTGCTTGGCCGCTCCGTGGTCAACGCCGGGGTGCCGGGCGAGGTCTCTGCCGAGGGGCTGGCCCGGCTGCCGGCGCTGCTGGACGAGACGCAGCCGGCCCTGGTACTCCTCTGCCACGGCGGCAACGACTTCCTGCGCCGCCAGAGCCGGGAGGAGACCAAGGCCAATCTGCGCCGCATGGTTGCCCTCATCCGGGAACGCGGCATCGACGTGATCCTCGTCGGCGTGCCGGAGCCGGGCCTGCTTCTCTCCGCCTCGCCGATCTATGCGGAGCTGGCCGAGGAGTTCCGGATTCCCTGCGAGGAGGAGGCGCTGGCCGAGGTTCTCGCCGACCGGACCCTGAAGAGCGACCAGATCCACCCCAATGGTGCGGGTTACGCGGTTTTGGCCCGCCGCCTCAAGGCGTTCATCGACGAGGCGGCCGGCGGCTGATTCCCGTGCCAGGCCGGGCCTCTCCCTGCCGACGATGCTTTTTCCCTTGACGATTTTGCCGGCCCGAAAGGGCCGAAAAATTCGCGAGGTTGGCCAAAGCGCCTTTGGCCAACCGACAGTTGCAAAAGCCAGGGATGGTTTTTCAACGGACTGTTATGCGAGCGGCACGGAATCGGCCGGCCTGTTCCGGCACAACCTGAAGAACAAGGAGCGCGAGCCATGCAGAAGTACGAATGCCCCTGCGGCTATGTCTATGATCCGGCGGAAGGCGATGACGACCACGGCGTCGGCCCCGGCACCCCCTTCGACAAGCTGCCGGCGGATTGGGCCTGCCCCAAGTGCGGGGCGGAGAAGGAGCATTTCTTCCCGGTGGATTAATCCCGCCTGCGCCGGTAGATGGCGAAGGTGTAGGGGTTCGGTCCGCCCACCGTCTGCTGTTCGGCCAGCGGGAACTCCGCCTCGGAGAACTCCGGAAAGAGGATCTCGCCCGCCACCTCCCGGTGGAGGATGGAGAGATAGATGGCGTCGGCCAGCGGCAGGGCCAGCCGGAAGATCTCGGCCCCGCCGGCGATGAAGACCTTGTCGCTTTCCCGGCCCTGTTCCAGGGCCTCTTCGAGGCTTTGGACCACGGTGCAGCCGGGGGCCGTGAAATCCCGTTGTCTGCTGATGACGATGGTTCTCCGGCCCGGCAATGGCCGGCCGATGGATTCGTGGGTCTTGCGGCCCATGACCAGGGTGTGGCCCATGGTGATCTCCTTGAAGCGCTGCTGCTCCTCGGGGACATGCCAGGGGATGGCGTTTCCCTTGCCGATCACCCGGTTTTTCGCCATGGCGGCGATGAGGATGATCTCCGGCCTGTGGCTGGCGCTGGCTCTGGCGTCGGGCTCCATGCCGTCATTCTACCCCGGCCGGGGATTTTTTGTTGCTTTTTTCCCCTGAAAATATATAAGGCAATGCCCTGCCGCCTTTTGACAGATGCGCCCTGGTGGGGTATGGAAAAAGGATGGCCGGCGGAAACAAAAAAAAGGGATTGTCTTGCGACAATCCCTTGGGACTCTCTGGTGGGCCGTCGGGGGCTCGAACCCCAA
>JBFLYY010000026.1:0-7149 GCA_040756495.1 Thermodesulfobacteriota bacterium
CCGGGGTGGCCCTTACCTTCTGATCGCTTCCGGCTGATTCCGCTCTCGCTGAAGCCCGGTACCTGGGAGCCCAGGGCCGGGTTTTTTTTATTCTTTCATGCCAGGCCCAGATCCCGATGGCTGACGGCAAGCGCCACTTCACCAGCCAAGCGCCGGGCCAGCTCCTCCACCACGGCCACCGAGCGGTGGCGGCCTCCGGTGCAGCCGACGGCAACCGTCAGCGACTCCTTGCCGTTTTTTTGCGCGGTGGCGAGGCAGAAGCGCAGGAAGGGGAGGAGCAGGGTCATGAATTCCCGGCCCGTTTCGTTGTCGAGGACATAGGCGGCGATCTGCGGCTCGGTGCCGGGAAACTCCTGCAACTCCGCCACCCAATAGGGGTTGGGCAAGAGCCGCGCGTCGAGCACGAGATCGGCGCCCATGGGCGGGCCATGCTTGTGGCCAAAGGAGAAGAGGGAGAGGGTCATGGGAGATGGCAATGCAAAAGTAAAAATTAAGAGTTAAGAATGAAGAGTGAAGTCACCGTGCGGGCATCGTGCCGCAGAGAGGCCAGCCGAAAAAGATTCTTCCTTTTACATTCTTCACTTTCCATTTTTGATTCTTCATTGTTTTTATTGAGCCTCGGCCAGGATGGCCAGCAATTCCGCACCGCCCTCGGCGTGCATGAGCCGGTTTCTGGTCTGGGGGTTTTTCAGGAAGCGGGAAAGTTCGGCAAGCGAGGTCAGATAGGGAGTGGCCGCTCCTTCCGGCGCCAGGAGCAGGAAGAAGAGGTGGGCCGGTTTGCCGTCCAGCGACTCGAAGGGCACCCCCTGTTTGCTCCGGCCGAAGCAGATGGTGATCTCGGAGAGCCCCTTGATCTTGCCGTGGGGAATGGCGATGGCGTCGCCGATGCCGGTGGAGCCCAGGGTTTCGCGTTCCAGGATGGTGGCGTAGAGCCTTTCGGCGTCGAGTTCCGGCCTGGCGGCATGGACCGCGCCGGCCAGCTCCTTGAGCGCCTCCTTTTTCGAGGCAGCGGCCATGGCCGGCAGGACCAGGGCTGCGGGTATCTGGCTGATGATGCCCATGGGGTCAGGTCAGCTTGGGCCGCTTGCGCAGCTTCGAGGGGAGGATGCCCATCTGCTCCCGGTACTTGGCCACGGTGCGCCGGGCGAGCTGGATCGACTCCTTGGCGAAGATCTCGGCAATGGTGCTGTCGCTCAGCGGTTTTTCCGGATCCTCGTTCTGGACGATGGACTTGATCCGCTGCTTGATGCTCTCCGAGGCGAGCGACTCGCCGCCGTGGGTGGAGATCGCCGAGTTGAAGAAGTATTTCAGCTCGAAGATCCCCTGGGGGGTGTGGACGTACTTGTTGCTCGTCACCCGGCTGATGGTCGATTCGTGCATGCCGAGATCCTCGGCCACGTCGCGCAGGACCATGGGCCGGAGATGGGCCACGCCGCGCTCGAAGAACTCGTACTGGAACTTGAGGATGGACTCCACCACCCGGTAGATCGTGCGCTGCCGCTGCTGGATCGACTTGATGAGCCACATGGCGGAGCGCAGCTTGTCCTGCACGTAGTCCTTGGTCGTGCTGGGAGCGGCGGAGTCCTTCTTGAGGATCTCCCTGTAGTAGTTGCTGATCTTGAGCCGCGGCAGCCCCTCGTCGTTCAACATGATGACGTATTCGTTGCCCAGCTTGTGGACATAGACGTCGGGCACGATGTACTGCGGTTCCTCGTCGGAATAGACGCGGCCGGGGTGGGGGTCGAGGTTGATGATGACCTTGAGCGCCGCCACCACCTCGTCCACCGGGCGGCCGGTGGCGCGGGCCAGGGCGGTGTAGTTCTTGGTTTCCAGCAGATGCAGGTGGTCGCGGACGAGGCGGGCCGCGAGCGAATCGGCCAGCCCCAGGCGGGCCAGCTGCAGGAGCAGGCATTCCTTGACGTCGCGGGCCCCGACTCCGGGCGGGTCCATTTCCTGGGTGACGGCGATCATGTGGCGGGCCGTCTCCTCGGAGCAGCCGGTTTCGCGGACAATATCCTCCACGGTGGCCTCGAGGAAGCCGTCGCGGTTCAGGTTGCCGATGATGAACTGGCCTGCCTCGCGCTCCTCCTCGCTGACATTGGAGAGGTTGAGCTGCCACTGGAGATGGGACTGGAGATTGGGCTTGGCGGTGAGGATGTCGAGGCGGGAGGGCAGGTCGTTCTCGTCGCGCTGGCGGCCGCTGCCGGAGTAGCCGCTCTCGTACTCGTTGGCGTAGTTTTCCCAGTCGATCTCGCCAAGCGACGAGGTGCTCTCCATCTGCACCTCGCTGGTCCGTTCCGGTTCCGGCGGCGCAGGCTCCTCGGCCATGCCGAGGGTGGCGGCCTCGTCGGCGGTGAATTCCTGTTCCGCCTCGACGGCGGTGGCGGATTCCTCCAGTACCGGGTTTTCCTCGATCTCCTGCTGGATCGTTTCGGCCAGTTCAAGCCGGGAGAGCTGGAGCAGCTTGATCGCCTGCTGGAGCTGCGGCGTCATGATGAGCTGCTGGCTGAGCTTGAGCTGTTGTTTGAGTTCGAGGGCCATATCGATGCCGGTCAAGTTTGATGGACTTGTAAAAAACTTTTGTAACGCAGCGACGCGATGTCGCGATGTTTTTTGTTGTGTTGTTGCGTTGCGTTTTTCAGTTGTTGCGAACGGATCAACGTTTGTCGATCGCCATTATTATACCGTGCGCCCGCTGCTGCCCACAACAAGCATTGCCTAAAGGCTGAAATGTTCTCCCAGGTACATCTTGCGCGCTGCCTCGCTCTTCACGATCTCGTCGGCGGTGCCGCTGGTGAGCACCCGCCCCTGGCTGACGATATAGGCGCGGTCGCAGACGGTGAGCGTCTCCCGCACGTTGTGGTCGGAGATGAGCACGCCCAGGCCCCGGTCCTTGAGGCCGCGGATGATCTGCTGGAGGTCCGCCACCGAAAGGGGGTCGATGCCGGCAAAGGGCTCATCGAGCAGGATGAAGCGCGGGTTCATGGCCAGCGAGCGCATGATCTCCACCCGACGCCGTTCGCCGCCGGAAAGGGAGTGGGCGCGGTTGTCGGCCAGGTAATCGATCTTGAGGTCGTCGAGCAACTGGTCGATGCGGCGGTTGATCTCCTCCTTCGAGAGGCCCAGGGGTTCGAGGACGATCCGGACATTCTCCCGCACCGTGAGCTTCTTGAAGACCGAGGGCTCCTGGGGCAGGTAGGAAAGCCCCTTCAACGCCCGCTCGTGGATGGGCAGGCGGGTGATTTCCTCGCCGTCCAGAAAGACGCTGCCGGAGTCGGGCCGGACAAAGCCGGCGATGGTGTAGAAGGTGGTGGTCTTGCCGGCGCCGTTGGGGCCCAGAAGCCCCACCACTGCCCCGGTCTCCACCGAGAGGCTGACGCCGTCAACCACCCGGCGCTGCTTGTACTGCTTGACGATCTCCCTGGTTTCTAGAACGGACAAGGGCAGCCTCCGGCAAAGAAGAACGCCAAGGCGCAAAGCCGCAAAGAAAGTACCGCGGATGTCCCCTCTCTCTTTCCTTCGCGCCTTTGCGTCATTGCGTTACGCTATTTTGCTTTGAATCTTTTTTGTTTTCCCCTTCGCTGCCCGGATAGAAGAAGGCCTTCACCCGTTCGCCCGGCTTCTGGCTGCGATCGACGATGCTCTTGCCCTGGTCGAGGTAGAGGGTGATCGCCTCGCCGGTGACCATGTTGTTGTCCTGCCACGCCTTGGCATGACCGGTGAGATAGACCTTGCGCTCCTGTTCGAAGTACTCCATGTTGTCGCTGGTGGCGATCCACCCCTCGTTCTGGAGTTCGACATGGCCGGTGGCGTAGAGCTTCTTCATCTTCCTGGTGTCGCCGGCCGGCAGCTTGGCCTTTTCCTCCTCGCTCAGGTAGTAGACGGTCATGGCGTCGGAGTGGATGATGAGTCCCTCCTGCTTGGCCACCACCCGGCCGGTGAAGTGGACGGCGTTTTCGTTCTGGAGCGACTCCATGCGGTCCGCCTCGACGTGGACCGGGCCGCGGCTCTTGCCGGTACCGCTTGCCGTGGCCGGTTGTTCCGCGCCCATGGCGGCCGGCGGCAGCGGAGAGAGGGTGCAGAGCGCCACCGTGGCGGCGAGAAGGGTGGCAAGGTGGGAAAAACGCTTCATGTCCAAACCGGATCCTTGTTCTGAAGGCAAAAAAGAAGGAGTTCCAATAAGTTATTCTTTACAGCCGCCGTGGTGCTCTGTATATATCCCATGCATGGCAGCGGCCGTATTCTGCCAGAAAGCGCTGGCATTGGGCAATGGAAATCGTGTGCCTGCCTTGCAAAAAACGCACCGGCCGCCACATTGAGTCACTATAACACAGACAGACGTCATGAAAAACAGCATCGAGAAAGCCAAGACCCTGATCGAGGCCCTGCCCTATCTCCGGAAGTTCGCCGGCAAGACGGTGGTGATCAAATACGGCGGCCACGCCATGGTGGACGAGGAGTTGAAGAAGAACTTCGCCCTCGACATCATCCTCATGCAGTACATCGGCATCCGGCCGGTGGTGGTCCACGGCGGCGGCCCGCAGATCAACAAGTTCCTCGCCAAGATGGACGTCAAGCCGAGCTACGTCCAGGGCATGCGGGTGACCGACGGCGAGACCATGGACGTGGTGGAGATGGTCCTGGTGGGCAAGGTGAACAAGGAGATCGTGAGCCTCATCAACTTCCACGGCGGCAAGGCGGTCGGCCTTTCCGGCCGCGACGGCGACCTGGTGCGGGCCAGGAAGATGCAGGTGCTGAAGGAGCTGGCCGAGAACGCCCCGCCCGAACTCATCGACCTCGGCCGGGTGGGCCAGGTCACCGAGGTGAACCCCCAGGTACTGGAGACCCTCGATGCCCAGGGCTTCATCCCGGTGATCGCCCCGGTGGGCGTGGGCGAGGACGGCCAGGCCTACAACATCAACGCCGACCTGGTGGCCGGCGCCGTGGCCGCCCATCTCAAGGCCGCCAAGCTCATCCTCCTCACCGACGTGGCCGGGGTGCTCGATCCCGAGGGCAACCTCATCTCCTCCATCCCCACCAGCGAGGTGGAGGGGTACATCAAGAAAGAGGTGGTGCGCGGCGGCATGATCCCCAAGGTGCGCTGCTGCTGCGAGGCGGTGGCCGCCGGCGTGGGCAAGGCGCACATCATCGACGGCCGCACCGAGCACGCCATCCTCCTGGAGATGTTCACCGAGGAAGGCGTGGGCACGGAGATCGTGGCATGAAGGGCCAGGAGTGGATCGACAAGGGGAACAGCCTCTTCATGCAGACCTATGGCCGCTATCCGGCGGTGATGCAAGAGGGCAGGGGCTGCCGGCTCACGGACGCCGACGGCAGGGAGTACCTCGACTTCCTCTCCGGCATCGCGGTCTGCAGTCTGGGTCATTGCTATCCGCCCATCACCGAGGCGATCTGCCGGCAGGCGCAAACCCTGGTGCACGTCTCGAACCTCTACTACACCATTCCGCAGACCGAGCTGGCAGAGATGCTCGTTGGCCATTCCTTCGCCGACCGGGTCTTCTTCTGCAATTCCGGGGCCGAGGCCAACGAGGCGGCGATCAAGCTGGCGAGGAAGGCCAGTGGTCCGGGCAAGTACGAGATCATCTCGCTGGAGGGCTCCTTCCACGGCCGCACCCTGGCCACGGTGGCGGCGACGGGCCAGAAGAAGTTCCATGAGGGGTTCGAGCCTCTGCCCGAGGGGTTCCGCCACGCGCCCTTCGGCGATCTCGCGGCCCTGGAGGCGATGATCTCGCCGGCCACCTGCGCCATCCTCTGCGAACCATTGCAGGGCGAGGGCGGGGTGCGGCCCCTTGCGAAGGAATACCTCCAGGGCATCCGGGCCCTCTGTGACCGCCACGGCCTGCTGCTCCTCTTCGACGAGGTCCAGGTGGGCATGGCTCGCACCGGCACCCTCTTTGCCTACGAGCAGTTCGGCATCGTGCCCGATATCCTCACCCTGGCCAAGGCCCTGGGCAATGGCCTGCCCATCGGCGCCATGCTCGCCACGGAGAAGGTGGCCAGCGCCTTTACCCCCGGCACCCATGCCTCCACCTTCGGCGGCAATCCGGTGGCCTGCGCCGCCGCGGTGGTGGCGGTCAAGACCATGCTGGGCGAGGGGTTCCTGCCGGGAGTCCTTGCCAAGGGGCGCTATCTCGCGGGCAAACTCGACGAGCTGGCCCAGCAGTATCCGCAGCTCGCCACCAGGGCGCGGGGGCTGGGGCTCATCCAGGGGCTCCTCCTCACCGAGCGGGGCAAGGAACTGGGGCCGCAGATCGTGCAGCGCCTCTTCCGGCAGGGGATGCTCGCCAACTTTGCCGGCAACACGGCGCTCCGTTTCCTGCCGCCGCTCATCGTCACCGAGGCGGAAATCGACGAGGCCATGGCCATCCTGGCTGCGGTCTTTGCCGAAATGGCGGGCTGAGCCGTTCGCCCGCAAAATCCCTTTGCAAAAGGAACGCTTTTTTTGTAAGGGTTCATACTTGTCGGCGCGACGCCGACAGGCCGTCTCCGTAACATGTTGTTTTTGCGTTTTCGCCCGCCGGGATGGGGGGCTTTTGCGAGCCCATCATACTTGGCTCAATTTGGCTCAATCTTCGGGCATGTGGAGTCTGTCCGCCGCCCGGGGTTGGGCCGACATTTTTTGAGGCAGGTTCGGTTATGGCACACCATCTTCTGGCGCTGAGCGCCTTCAGCAAGAGTGAACTGCTCGCCTATCTCGATCGGGCCATGGTGCTCAAGCGCGAGGCCAAAAGTGGCGTGCGCCATCAGCAGTTGGCCGGCAAGAGCGTGGCACTCATCTTTGAAAAGCCCTCGACCCGAACCCGGGTCTCCTTCGAGGCCGCGATGTATAGTCTGGGCGGGCAGGTGATCTACCTCTCCGGCCGCGACACCCAGCTCGCCCGCAACGAGCCGCTCAAGGACATGGCCCGGGTCATGGCCCGTTACGTGGACGGCATGGTGATCCGCACCTTCGGTCAGGAGATCGTGGACGAACTGGCGCGGTATTCCTCGGTGCCGGTGATCAACGCCCTCACCGACCTCCACCATCCCTGCCAGATCTTAAGCGACATCATGACCGTGATCGAGCACAAAGGCGCGGTGGAGACGCTCAAGGTCGCCTGGATTGGCGATGGCAACAACATGGCCAAC
>JBFLYY010000027.1:0-2765 GCA_040756495.1 Thermodesulfobacteriota bacterium
GTAGTGGCTGAACTCCTTGAGCCGCCCCAGGCGCCGCTCCGGCGGAAAGTTCTCTTCGAGATTGGCGACGAAGCGGAAATAGGCCGCTGGCCGTGAAAGGGCAGGAGCCTCCCCCTCCCAACCATAGAGTTCCTTGGCGATCTCGGCAAAGAGCCAGGGCTGCTGCGCCGCGGCCCGGCCGAGCATCAACCCGTCCGCCCCCGATTCCGCCAGGCAACGCCTGGCATCGGCCAGCGAGGCAATGCCGCCGTTGGCGATCACCGGAATCTTCACCCACTCCTTCACCTGGGCGATCCGCTCCCAGCGCGGCTTGCGGCAGAACTTCTCGCCGCTCAACCGGGCATGGACCGTGATGAGTTCGACCCCCTCGCCCTCCAGCATCCGGCAGAACTCCTTGAGTTCGTCGCCCTCGGCCGATGGGCCCAAGCGGATCTTCGCGGAGAGGGGGAGAGCGGTGCAGCGCCGTGCCTCGGCCACGAGCTGGCGGGTGAACTCCGGCCGCTCGCGCAGGCTGCCGCCACCGCCGATGCGGCGGACATTGGGGGCCGGGCAGCCGAGGTTCAAATCGATGGCATCGGCGCCCAAACGGTGCAGGGCGGCAAAGGCCGGGGCCACTTCCTCCACTTTGCCGAGCAAGACCTGATAACAGAGCGGCCTCTCCATGGGAGTGCGGACCAGATAGGGGGAGATTACCGGCGATTCGCTGGGCAACCGCGCGGCAGAGAGCATCTCGGTGGTGAGCAGCCCCACCCCGCCCAGTTCCACAATGAGCCGGCGCAGGGCGGAATGAGTGAGCCCGGCCATGGGCGCCAGGAAAAGAGGCGGGGAAATGGTGAGGGAACCGAAGCGGACACTATGAGGCGTTGGTGTTGACACAGCCAGCAGGCTACAGTGCCTTGCCCAACAACCGCTTGGCGAGCCCCGCCACCTTGGACTCGCGGGCGCGGAGAAAATCGAAATCCACCCGTGATTCCAACTCGGGCTTGATCGCCATCAGCAGCGCGGCGGCAATCTCCGCCCCGCCACCGGTCAGTTCCTTGCAACTGGCGCCTTTCTTTTCCTTGCGGCGCTTGAGCAGGATGCGGCAGCAGGTGGCGCTGAAGCGCTCCCTGAAGCGGTCGTGCATCGCCTTGGCCACGGCCTCGAATTCCTTCTTCTTCATGCCGCCCGGCTGGCGCGGACCGAGGAGCAGGCTCAGTCCCACCTCGGCACCGGCCAAGGAGCCGCAGGCGCAGCCGGCACCGCCCATGCCGTGGCAGAAGCCGGAACCAAGGCGTACCGCCATCTCCGGCGTGAGATCACCGTCAAAACCCTGGTTGAGCACGCAGAGCACCGCCTCGGCACAGCAGTAGCCGCGGGCGTCGAAGATGTTCATCGCCCGTTCGCCGGTGAGGCGGACGATCTCCTGCTGCCGGGGCGTGAGCGGAGCACAAACGTCTGAGGGAATGTGGTGCATTGCCTGATCTCCTGTGGTGCGCAACGAGGAATCCTTCATACCATATCCGGCCGCCTCCGGGGCAAGAAAAACGCCCGGACCATGGCGATCCGGGCGCTGACAGCGATATGGCGTGTCCTGGTTATCCCTTGCGGAATTCGAGCTTCCCCGCGCCCTTGTCCACGATAATGCAATCGCCCTCGCTAAAGGCGCCGGAGAGGATGCGCATGGCAAGCTGATCCTGCACGTGGCGCTGGATGGCGCGCTTGAGCGGCCGCGCGCCGAACTGCGGGTCGTACCCCACCTCGATGAGGAACTCCTTGGCCTGTGGGGTGAGTTCGATGGTGTACTTCTGCTCGGCCAGCCGCTTGGTAAGCAACTCGGTCTGGATATCGACGATCCTGGCCAGGTGTTCCCGGCCCAGGGCGTGGAAGATGATGATCTCGTCGATCCGGTTCAGAAACTCCGGCCGGAACTGGGAGTGCAAGAGTTCATCCACCCGCTGGCGCATCTCCTCGCGCCGCGTCTCGCCCATCTCCATGATGAGCTGGCTGCCGAGGTTCGAGGTCATGATGAGGATGGTGTTCTTGAAGTCCACCGTGCGGCCCTGGCCGTCGGTGAGCCGGCCGTCGTCCAGGATCTGCAACAGCACGTTGAAGACATCGGGGTGGGCCTTTTCGATCTCGTCGAAGAGCACCACCGAATAGGGCCTGCGTCGCACCGCCTCGGTGAGGTAGCCGCCCTCCTCGTACCCCACGTAGCCCGGCGGCGCGCCGATGAGGCGGGCCACCGAATGCTTCTCCATGAACTCGGACATGTCGATGCGGATCATCGCCTTTTCGGTGTCGAAGAGGAAGTGGGCGAGGCTGCGCGCCAGCTCGGTCTTGCCCACGCCGGTGGGGCCGAGGAAGACAAAGGAACCCAGGGGGCGGTTCGGATCCTGCAGCCCGGCCCGGGCCCGGCGCACCGCATTGGCCACGGCTCCGATCGCCTCCTCCTGGCCCACCACCCGGCGGGCCAGCTCCTCGTCGGCATGGACGAGCTTGGCTTTTTCGCCCTCAAGGAGCCTGTCCACCGGGATGCCGGTCCACTTGGCCACCACTGCGGCCACGTCCTCCTCATCCACCTCTTCCTTCAGCATCTGGCTCTCTTTCTGGATCACGGCCAGCCGCTCGGTCTCGGCGGCGAGTTGCCGCTCAAGCTCCACGATCCTGCCGTAGCGGATCTCGCTCACCTTGCCCAGATCCCCCTGGCGCTCGGCCCGCTGCTCCTCCACCCGCGCCTCGTCGATCCGCGACTTCACGCTGCGGATCTTCTGGATGATCTCCTT
>JBFLYY010000028.1:0-3378 GCA_040756495.1 Thermodesulfobacteriota bacterium
AAATTTCGGTGGCCATAGCAGAGGGGTCACACCCGTTCCCATTCCGAACACGGAAGTTAAGCCCTCTCGCGCCGATGGTACTGCCAGGGAAACTTGGTGGGAGAGTAGGTCGCCGCCGATCCTTTTTTCCGTAAACCCCCTTCCTCGATAGGTTGGGGGTTTTTTTTGTCCTTCCTACCACCAGAATTCAGGATATTGCCGCGACTTGGGGATGTTGTTCACGAGCAACGCCACCAGCAGCATGATGAGGGCGCCCAGGCCCACAGGCATGATGGCATAAAGGTATCCCAGGCCGTGGATTTTTGGGCCGCCGATCACGGCGATGAGGGCGGTGGCTCCGCCTGGGGGGTGCAGCGTCTTGGTGGCATGCATGGCGGCAATGGCCGTGGCCACCGCCACCGCGGCCGCCAACCACGGATAGCTGTGCAGCAGTTGGTAGCTCGTCACGCCGATGCAGGCCGAGAGAAGATGGCCGCCGAGGAGGTTGCGCGGTTGGGCCAGCGGGCTTTTGATGGCCCCGTAGATGAGCACCGCCGAGGCGCCGAAGGAGCCGACGATGAGCATGAGGTCGCCATCGCCAAGCACTTCGTAGTGCAGGTAGCCCACCGCGCTGATGCCCAAAAACGCGCCGAGCCATGACCAGAGAATCTCGCTCGCGCTTACTCGCGGAGGGCTGGTGGAAATCCCTTTCATCTTCAGGAAGTAGGACATGATGCTTCCTCCAGGTGCGTGCCCCGAATCAGGTCGGCTCGGGAAAGGATGCCCACCACTTTGTTGTCGGCATCGACGACGGGCAAACGGTTGATACCGTGGCGGCCCATCAGGGCGGCGATTTCCTGGACCGAAGCCTGGGCGCTAACGGCGATGGCAGGGCTGGTCATGATTGCCTGCGCGGGTTGGTTTTTGATGCCGAGCGCGGCGCATCCCTTGGTGGTAAGGCAGTCGGCCACCACCGCCATGAACGAATCATGTCCCTTGGTGCCCATGCGGCGCAAAAAATCCTTTTCCGAGATGATGCCGACAAGGTGTTCCTGCTGGTCAACGACGGGGAGGCCGGAGATGTGGTGGGTCGCCATCAAACGGGCGACATCGCTCAAGGTGGTCTCCGGGCGGACACGGATGACGGTACGGGTCATGATCTGCTGCGCGAGCACGGAGCGGCGCAATCGTTCCCAGGCATGACAGTAGGCACGTTGGTAGATTGCCTTGAAGTCCGCGGGCGTGATGTCGATGTATCCCTCCATCGCCCGCATGGCCTCTACGATGTCCTGCTCGGTCAGTTCCTGATGGAGACGTTCTGTGCTCATGGTCTGTCACCTCGAACCCTGGAAGGGAGGAAAATGGAACCGTTCTGGGAGCCCTGTTAAGGAACAGCATAGCAGAACGGAGAGGAAATGGTTTGACCTAAGTCAACCCTGGAAAGGATGCCGTGGCTCCGGCGGGACGACGATCAACGGGGAGGGAAATTCGAGGGGGCTGAAGGCTGGCAGTCGCCGCCGCAGCCGCATCCGGATGAGGTGCCGCCACCCTTGGCACGAGGGGTGAACAGTTTGCGCAGTTTGTGACCGAGCGCCCGGCCAAGCGGCTTGACGGAAAGCAGCAGCACGATCGCGGTCCCGGCCAACTGGACCTCGAACGGCAGCAATTCAACCGCCTGCCCCATGGATGCCTTGGCGGAGATCCCCAGGCCGGCGTAGATGCCGTCGAGCAGCAGGCCCCAGACAACGCTGGTTCCGGCAATGGCTGCGAGATAGAGGGCCGTGGCCCGTCGGCCGATCAGGTTGCCCAGAACGGTAAGAGAGGCCATGTTGGTGGCTGGTCCGGCCAGCAGGAAGACCAGGGCGGCACCGGGGCTCACGCCCTTGAGGATGAGGGCGGCCGCGATGGGGGTGGCGGCGCTGGCGCAGATGTAGAGCGGGATGCCGAAGGCAAGCATGAACAGCATGGAGGCAAGCCCGCCGCCCAGGTAACCGGAGATGAGGGTGTCGGGCACCAGGGCGGTGATGATGCCGGCCAGCACCACTCCCAGGAAGAACCAGGGGGCGATGTCGTCCCAGAGTTCCACCAGGGCATAGCGCAGTCCGGCCCGTACCTTTTCGCCCAAGGTGTGGTGACGGGCATGGACCGGCGGCGGGCAGTCGCTGCCATCGCAACAGCCATCCACTTCGCAGGGGAGCGTGGTCGAAAAGAGTGTCGGCTCCGGGGAACGGCGCAGGTTCTCGGCGAGCCCGGCCACCATGGCGGTGGCAAAGGCGGCCAGCGGTCTGGCTACCGTCATGATCGGATCGAGCAGGGCGTAGCTGATGCCGATGGAGTCCACCCCCGATTCCGGCGTGGCGATGAGAAAGGCGATGGTGGCGCCGTTGTTGGCCCCCTGCTTTTTCAGGGTGGCAGCCGCGGGCAGGACGCCGCACGAGCAGAGCGGCATCGGCACCCCGAGCAAAGCGGCCTTGAAGACCGAACCGAAGCGGTCCTGCCCGAGATGGCGCGCGACGTAGGCTGGCGAGAGGAAGGCCTTGAGCAGCCCGCCGAGGAGGATGCCAAGGAGAACATAGACGCCGGACTCCAGCAGGAGGTGCCACGACTCTGCGATGATCGCGCCGAGAAGATCCATGAAGCTTCCTTTGTCGCTGGTGGTGTTTCGCCGTTATTCCCGTTCGTGGGCCAGTGCCACGTCGAGGAGTTGTTCAATGTGGTCGTCGTTCAGGCGGTAGTAGAGGATCACCCCATCGCGACGGTTGCTCACCAGGCGCAGGGTGCGGAGCAGGCGCAACTGGTGGCTGACCGCCGATTCGCTGATGGCGAGGAGGGCGGCGAGGTCGCAGACGCACATCTCCCCATGGCGCAGAGCCCAGAGGATGCTGAGCCGGCTGCTGTCGGCGACAGCCTTGAAGAGTTCGGCCATGCGGGCGATTTCGTCGCGTTCCAATGCCTGGCGTCTGGCTTGGGCGATTCGCTCGCTGTGGATGACGCGGCAGCCGCAGCGGTCTTCGTGGGTCGTTGCGCGGGGCACATTCTCACCTTTTGTTTATATGAGCAATTAAACAGATAATACAGCCTGAGAAACCATCCGTCAAGAAAGGCAACGGAGGATTCGGCCTTGGGCTTGGTTTGGGGGCAGGGGCAGCGAGAAGGGCAAAAAAAAACGGGAAGCAGGTTGCCCTGCTTCCCGTTGATACCGCAAGGTGCGGGAAAAACTTACTTCGCCGGGGCAGCCGGAGCAGCCGGAGCAGCAGCGTCGGCAGCCGGAGCAGCCGGAGCGGCAGCGTCAGCAGCCGGGGCAGCCGGAGCCTCAGCAGCCGGAGCTGCCGGAGCAGCCTGCTCGGCCGGAGCGGTGGTCTCAGCGTTCTGCTTGCAGGCAACCATGCCGGTTACCAT
>JBFLYY010000029.1:0-4785 GCA_040756495.1 Thermodesulfobacteriota bacterium
GCGGAGGTGCGCGACAAGGAAGGGCTGCCCCGCTGCTGCGGCCGGCTGGCCGGGGCGGAGCCGCCGCCGCTCGTCGAGATCCGCGAGGGCGGATTCCGCTACCTGGTGGATATCCGCCAGGGCCACAAGACCGGCTTCTACCTCGACCAGCGCGACAACCGCGCCCGCGTGGCCCGCTACTGCAAGGACGCCAGGGTGCTGAACTGCTTCGCCTACACCGGCGGTTTCGCCGTGGCCGCCCTGGGCAACGGCGCGAGATCGGTGGAGAACATCGACACCTCGGCCGCCGCCCTGGCGCTCGCCCGCCAGAACATCGGCCTGAACGGCTTTGACCCCGACCGCGTCCACTCCACCGACGGCGACGTCTTCCGCGTCCTGCGCCGTTACGTGGAGCAGGGAGAAAAATTCGACGTGGTGGTTCTCGACCCGCCCAAGTTCATCGAGTCGCGCCGCCATCTCGAACGCGCCAGCCGCGGCTACAAGGACATCAATCTCCTCGCCTTCAGGCTGCTCACGCCTGGCGGCATCCTCGCCACCTTCTCCTGCTCCGGCCTCATGGACCGCGACCTTTTCGAACGCACCGTGGCCTACGCCGCCCTGGACGCCGGGCGCGAGGCCCGGGTGCTCGAATGGCTCGACCAGGCCGCCGACCACCCCGCGGCCCTCCACTTCCCCGAGGGCAAATATTTGAAGGGGCTCATCTGCCGGGCATGGTAAAATGGGGCTGACGGAAGACTCCGACATGCCCGTGCCGCCCGGCTCGCTTCCCTGCGACCTTTGCGGCCGCCCTTTTGCGCCGGCCGAGCTTGCCGACCTGCGGGGCCGGCGCCTCTGCGCCGCCTGCCGGCAGGAAGAGGAGGGTTGCGGCTGTAGCGACGACGACCCGGAGTGACCGTCACCACCGCGAGGGGAAGGCCATGGCAAAGAGGCAACGGATCGCCCTGGTTACCGGGGCCAACAAGGGTTTGGGCTTCGAGACCTGCCGCCAGCTCGGCCGCATGGGCATCACCGTGCTGCTCGCCGCCCGCGACCGCCTGCGCGGTGAGGCCGCCACCGCCCAGCTCATGGGCGAGGGGCTCGATGCCCACTTCGTGACGCTCGACATCACCAACTCCGGCCAGATCCGCAACACCCGCCACCACGTGGAAAACCACTTCGGCCACCTCGACATCCTGGTCAACAACGCCGGCACCATGAGCCCCGAGGAACCGCTCTTCGGCAACAGTGCCGCCACCGTCTCGCCGGATGCCCTGCGCCGCACCTTCGACGTCAACTTCTTCGGCCTGGTGGAGCTGACCCAGGCCCTGCTGCCGCTCTTAAGGAAAAGCCCGGCCGGCCGCATCGTCAACATCTCCAGCATCCTCGGCTCGCTCGCCGTGCACAGCGATGTCGCTTCGGATTTCGCCGGCACCAAGCCCTTTGCCTACGACGCCTCGAAGTGCGCGGTCAACCAGTTCACCGTGCATCTGGCCGCCGCGCTGGCCGACACCCCGATCAAGGTGAACTCGGCCCACCCCGGCTGGGTGCGCACCGATCTTGGCGGCGAGGCGGCCCCGATGACCGCGGGCGAGGGCGCCGCCACCGCGGTCCGTCTCGCCACCCTCGGGCCGGACGGGCCGAGCGGCGGCTTCTTCCACGGCAAAGAGGCCTTGCCCTGGTAGCTCCATGACCACCGTCCTCCTCGCCTGCGACCACGACGCCTTTTCCTCCTCCGCCCTTGCGGCGATCCGGCTCCTCTCCGGGGAGGGGACCGACTACTCCTTTCTCGTGAGTCCCGAGACCCCTTTTTTTCGGTACGGGAGGCGGTGGCGGGCAAACTCGGCCTGCTGCCCGATGACGTGCTGGTGGAGGAGGTTTCGCCCATGCGGCCGGTGACCATCCTGGGCGCCGGGCCGGCGGGGCTTGTCGCGGCCATCACCCTGGCCAGGGCGGGTTGGCCGGTCACCCTCTACGAACGGCACGAGGCTGTGGGCGAACATGGTCGCGGCGACCTCCAGGGCCTTGAAAACTGGGCGGACAGAAGCGACGCCCTCGACCTCTTTCGCTCCCTGGGGCTTGCCATCAACTTTGAGGCCACCCCCTTTGCCGCCTTGACCGTGCTGGCCGGCAGCGACGGCGAACACCGCTTCCGCTGCGACCGGCCCGCCTTCTACCTGGTCCGCCGCGGCAAGGAGCCCGGCTGCCTCGACCACGGCCTGGCCGAGCAGGCTCTGGCCTGCGGGGTCACCATCCGCTGCGGGGAGTGCGTCGAGCCCACCACGGCGGATATCATCGCCTCCGGCACCCTCCACCACCACCATTTCGCGGTGGCCAGGGGCGAGGTCTTCCGCACCGATCACCCGGATCTGGCCTGCGGCCTCTTGGGCGACGCGGCCGCGGAAAAGGGCTATGCCTACCTGCTGGTGGCCGGCGGCCACGGCTGCCTCTGCACCGTCTTCTTCGACCACTTCCCGCGGGTACACCAGGGCTACGCCGAGGCGCGGCAGCGGCTGCTCGCCCGCTTTCCCCTGACCATGGCAAACCCCGTCCCCTTTGGCGGGGTGGGCGGCTTTCTCCTGGAGAACCGCTTTGTGGAAGAGGGGCGGCTGCGGGTCGGCGAGGCAGCCGGGCTCCAGGATCTGCTCTGGGGTTTCGGCATGAAGAGCGCGGTGGTCTCGGGTTATCTCGCGGCCCGGAGCATGCTCGACGGCACGGATTACGCCCGCGCGGCTCATGAGCGCTTTGCCGGCCGGCAGCAGGCCAGCCTGGTCAACCGCTATCTCTGGGAGCGCTTCACCGGCCACGACTACTCCGCCTTCCTGCGCCGCATCGACCGGGCGCGCGATCCGCTCGCCTGGCTCGGCACATTTTATAATGTGAATCGCCTCCACCGCATGGTATACCCTTTCGCAGTGGCGGCGCTCGAGGGCCGCTACCGACTGACCATCACCGAAACACAGGGCAACACCGCATGAGCTTTTCCACCGAAGAACAGACCACGGCCGCCATCGAGGCCTGGCGCCCGGACCCGCCCCTGGCCCAGCGCAAGGAGATCCAGCTCGCCATCGAGTCGCTGGAATTGAGCCAGATGTACTACGAACAGAAAGGCAACGAGCAGGGCATCGCACGGGCCGGCCGCTGCATCGCCCTTTTGAGGACGCGGCTGGCCGAACTCGGCGCCGGCCAATAGCGAGGGCTCCGCCATGATCTGGCCCCTCAGCCTCTTCTGCATCGCCCTCGGCTCCGTTATCTCCGTGCTCTTCTGGGTGCCGCGGGTCTTCAACCGCCAGCGGATGCGGGAACTCCTGGGCCGCCGCGCTCCGCTGCTCTATTTCGTCTATGTGGCCAACGGTCCCCTGCTGGTGGTGCTGGGCCTTTTTTTGCTCTGGCGTTTCGGGTGAGACCGTGCACCAGCTAGCCCTGCCGACCACCTCTCCCTGCCGGGGCTCCGACCCACCCGAGCAACAACAACCGACTGCACACGAGGTTACGAAATGAGCGAGACGACATACGGCTGGAACGACTCCCTGGGCATGCCGCTCCTGGTCAAGATGAAGGCGGATCTCAAGGCGGCCATGCTGGCCAAGAACGAGGCGGTGAAGGGCGCCATCCGCGTGATCATGAGCGAGTTCCCCACCAAGCTCACTGTGCCCATCACCCTGGAGAGCGGCAAGAAATCGAGCCGGCCCAAGAAGGATGAGGAGATCACCAACGACGACGTGATCGGGATCATCCAGGGGCTCGTGAAATCGGAGAAGCAGACCCTGGAACTCAAGAAGGAGGCCACCTCCGACTACCTGCGGGTGCTCGAATCCTATCTGCCGCAGATGGCCTCCGAGGAGGAGATCGCGGCCTGGGTCAAGGCCAACGTCGATCTGACCCGGTTCAAGTCCCCCATGCAGGCCATGGGCGCCATCATGAAACACTTCGGCAAAACCGCGGACGGCAACGTGGTGAAGAAGGTGCTGGCCGCGCTGGCGGGTTAAGAGCGAAACAATACGAGGTTGCCAATGAAACTAAGCGACGCGGAACTCGAAGCGCTTTTGGATGATATCGAGTCGGATCGCGCCGAACGCAAGGAGTCGTTCAAGGGCGATGCGCCCGAGAAATCGCGGCTGGCGATTTGCGCTTTCGCCAACGACCTGCCAAATCACCAACAACCCGGTGTCGTATTTATTGGTGCGAAAGACAACGGCGCGCCCGCCGGCATAAATGTAACCGACGAACTACTTTGCCAGTTGGCAGATATCCGTTCCGATGGCAATATCCTACCCATGCCAACGATGACGGTGGAGAAACGCCTCCTCAAGGGAGCCGAAATGGCCGTCATCGCCGTGATTCCCGCCGACTCACCTCCTGTCCGCTACAAAGGGCGCATCTGGATACGAACCGGCCCTCGGCGCGGAATCGCCAGCGCACAAGATGAACGCATCCTGAACGAAAAAAGACGGCATCGGGATTTGCCTTTCGACCTTCAGTCTGTTTCGTTTGCAACACTGGCTGATCTAAGTCGCACTATCTTCGAGGGTGAATATCTTCAGGGGGCTGTCGCGGCCGATATTCTGGCCGCCAACGAAAGAAGCTATGAGGAACGCCTGGCGGCCAGCCGCATGATCGAATCTGCCGACAATCCCGTTCCGACCGTTCTTGGCTGTCTTGTTCTTGGCCCTCGCGCGCGCGACCTGATTCCGTGCAATTACATCCAGTTCCTCCGGATAGACGGTTCCGCTTTGTCTGATCCCATCAAGGACGAAGAAGTGATTGACGGTCCTCTGGCGCAGATGCTTCGTCGCCTGGACGACAAGC
>JBFLYY010000030.1:0-27573 GCA_040756495.1 Thermodesulfobacteriota bacterium
GGTTTTCGTCGTAATCGGAAAAGACCGCGACAAAGGCGGCGGAGAGCGCCCCTTCGGCAAAGAGGTCGCGCAGGAGGTTGGGGATGCGGAAGGCGACGACAAAGGCGTCGAAGGCAAAGCCCGCGCCGAAGAGGAAGGCAAAGACCTGCTCCCGCACCAGCCCCAGCACCCGGCTGCACATGACGGCGATGCCGACCGTGCCGGCCGAACGGGCAATGGTGCCGGTATCCTGTGCCGCCTTGCTCATGCGCCTCCCCTCGTGGTGCGAGAAAACCCCGTGCAACCCTCTACGCCGAATTCCAAGCACCATAGCAGGTTCGCGCCGGAAACACAACCTGGATTCGGAATAGTTCCTTGACTTTATTATGTTTTTTTGGTGAATAGAGACGAGAAACGCAAAAAATGAGGAACCCCATGCCCACCTACACCTGCGCCGTTCTTACCGTAAGCGACAAAGGCTCCCGCAACGAGCGGCAGGACACCAGCGGCCCGGCCCTGTGCGAGATGCTGCTGGCCCAAGGGTACACCGTCGCGGCCCAATCAATGGTGCCCGACCGGATCGAGGCGATCCAAGGTGCCGTGCGCCTCTGGATCGACGAGCAGGGGATCGACCTCGTCGTCTCCACCGGCGGCACCGGGGTGGCGCCCACCGACGTGACCCCCGAGGCGGTGCGCCCCCTCTTCGACAAGGAGGTGCCGGGCATGGCCGAGGCGATGCGGCAGCAGAGCCTCATGAAGACCCCCCATGCCATGCTCTCCCGCGGGGTGGCAGGCATCCGCGGCAAGGGCCTCATCATCACCCTGCCCGGCAGCCAGAGAGCGGCCACGGAAAACCTCGCCGTGGTGCTGCCGGCGCTTCACCACGCCATCGCCAAGATCAAGGGCGACCCGGCGGACTGCGCGGAGCAGAGCGCGTAAAAAAAGCGGTGCGCCCACGGCACACCGCTTTTCCGAAACCACCATTGCAGGTGTTGTTCAGCCGCAATCCACCTCGACCAGCGGCTCGTTCTTCTTGGCGGAGACCGGCGCGATCTCGCCGATGATGTACGGCTTCTCGCCCAGGGCCACCAGCTGCTGGGCCGCGTCTTCCGCCTCCTTGGCGTCCACGATCACCACCATGCCGACGCCGTTGTTGAAGGTCCGGCACATCTCCAGCGGCGAAATCTTGCCGTGCTTGCGCAGGAACTCGAAAACCGGCGGAATCTCCCAGCTCTTCTTGTGGATCACCGCCCGGCAGCCGTTGGGCAGCACCCGCGGGATGTTGTCGACCAGGCCGCCGCCGGTGATGTGGACCAGTCCCTTCACCTTGTAGTTCTTCACCAGGTTGAGCAGGGGCTCGCTGTAGATTCGGGTCGGCCGCAGCAGTTCCTCGCCCAGGGTGCAGCCGAATTCGTCGATCTTCTCCTTGACCGAGAGCTTCATTTCGTCGAAGCAGATCTTGCGGACCAGGGAGTAGCCGTTGCTGTGCAGACCGCTCGAGGCCAGGCCGATGAGCTTGTCTCCCACCTTGATCTCGGAGCCGTCGATCATCTTGTCCCGCTCGCAGATGCCGACCACGAAA
The DNA here is from genome assembly GCA_040756495.1 of Thermodesulfobacteriota bacterium. Classification (GTDB taxonomy): domain Bacteria; phylum Desulfobacterota; class Desulfobulbia; order Desulfobulbales; family Desulfurivibrionaceae; genus JAJZRJ01. The sequence goes on from JBFLYY010000030.1 coordinate 1,562, forward strand.
CCGGCGATGTCGTAGTCGCCCTTCTTGTACATGCCCGGCATCTCGGCGGTCTCGCCGCCGATCAGGGCGCACTTGGCGATTTCGCAGCCGGCGGCGATGCCCTTGACCACGTCGGTGGCCACGTCAACATCGAGGCCGCCGGTGGCGAAGTAGTCGAGGAAGAAAAGGGGATGGGCGCCGCAGACCGCGACGTCGTTGACGCACATGGCCACCAGGTCGATGCCGATGGTGTCGTGTTTCTTGCAGAGGTTGGCGATCATCAGCTTGGTGCCGACGCCGTCGGTGGAGGCGACCAGCACCGGATCCTTGAACTTGCCTCCGCCCAGGGCAAAAAGACCGCCAAAGCCGCCGATCCCGGTCAGCACCCCCGGCCGGAAGGTCGAGGCCACCACCGGTTTGATCCGTTCCACAAAGGCATTGCCCTTGTCGATGTCAACACCGGCCTCGGTGTATCTGCTTTTTTCGCCTTTGCTCATATCGATTCGCCACGAAGATGGTATGAATGCCGCCAAATTGTCAACGGAGAGACGTGCCCCGGATCGCTCAAAATGCCCACCACGAGCGCTCATGTTTAATTGCCCGGCCCCAAAAAGTCAACGAATTTTCGGCGCCCCGCGGCCTGCCGCATCCCTCCTTGATTCTTTCCCCGACTTGGTATTCAATGAAAAAAAATACCGCGGCAGCGCAGCGCTTTCAGCGCAAAAAACAAGATAGGCGCAAACAGTGTATGACCCTCGTCCTGGCGGGTGACATAGGCGGCACCAAGACCAACCTCGCCCTCTTCCGCGGCCCGGTGGAACGGCTGACCATGGAGGAATGCCGCACCTACCCCTCCCACACGGCCGCCACCCCGCTGGCCCTGATCGACCGTTTTCTCGCCGAGGCCGGCCGCCCTGCCCTGGCCGGCGCCTGCCTCGGCATCGCCGGCCCGGTGGTGAACGGCACCGCCACCGCCACCAACCTGCCGTGGACCGTGAGCGAGCGGGAAATCGCCGCCCACTGCGGCCTTGCCCGGGTGAGCCTCATCAACGACCTAGTGGCCACCGCCGCGGCCGTGCCGCTGCTTCCGGGCGACCGCCTGTTCGCGCTCAACGACCTCCCCTTTCCCGGCCCCGGCAACATCGGCCTCATCGCCGCCGGCACCGGGCTCGGCGAGGCGTTGCTGGTACAACACGGGCAAAGATACCTTCCCTGCCCCTCGGAGGGCGGCCATCAGGATTTCGCCCCGCAGACCGAACGGGAATTCCGCCTCCGGCAACATCTCGCCGGCCACTACGGCCATGTCAGCCTGGAACGGCTTCTCTCCGGCCCCGGCCTCGCCGGGATCTACCACTTCCTGCGCCGCGAATCGCGCCAGCCCGAACCGGCCTTCCTCGGCGACCGGCTGCGCGAGGAAGATCCCGGCGCGGTCGTCGCCGAGGCGGGACTGGCCATGAGCGACCCCCTCTGCGCCGAGGCCCTCACCCTCTTCTGCGGTCTCTACGGCGCCGCCGCCGGCAACCTGGCCCTCGTCGGCCTCACCACCGGCGGCATCTGCCTGGGCGGCGGCATCGCGCCCAAGATCGCGCCGGCCCTTGCGAAGGGCGCCTTCATGGAAAGCTTTCTCGCCAAGGGCCGCCTCTCGCCGTTGCTGGCCAGGATCCCGGTCCGGATCATCATGGACAGCCAGGCCGCCCTCTGGGGCGCCGCCGCCCACCTCCTCCACGCCCCCCAGTTCGACTGACTCCCGCTATCCCGCCGTTTTCCAATGATTTTCTCGCCCCGTCATTGACCAACCGCCAATGGTGCATTACTTTAGGGAAAAATTAAATCCGCCCCCCAATTTGTTGCGGGGCGCGGCAACCAGCCAGCAAGAAAGCCGACCAGACCCACCCGCTCCGGTTCGCCTGCCCTTGCTCCTCACGGAAACCGGAGGTTTCACCATGCAATTCGAAGACAGGACCGAGCGCTGCCTGCGCCTGGCCAAGGAAGAGCACTTCTGCCCCCACTGCAAACAGAAACTCTCGTGCTGCGAGGCCCCGCCCTTCCACATCGGCGACGGCCTGGGCTGGGGCACCGACGTGCTCTTCATCTGTTTGAACGACGAATGCCCCCTCTTTGCCGGCAGCTGGAAGACCTTCGAAGAGCAATACGGCCACTCCGCCTCCTGCCGCTACGTCCTCTGCCCCGGCTGCACCGAAGGCGAGTCCATGATGGTGGGCGGCAAGGATGCCTTCAAAAATTCGGTGATCGACGTTGCGGATCTCCAGCGCCAGAACAAGCGCTTTGCCGAGGAAAAGGACGCCATCGCCAGGCTCGACACCTGCGTGGCGGAAAAGAACCTGGAACCGGTACTCTACCTGCTGCTCGACGAGCACGCCGACCTTGCGGTGCGCAAACGGGCCTGCGAGCTGCTGCTGGAACTCAAGGACACCGCCTGTGTCGATCCCCTGCGCAACCACACCTTCCGCAACACCGACCTCGAACAGATGGTGAATCTCGCCATCGCCGAAATGCTGAAGGGTCTTCATCTGCGGGAATGCCCCTACTGTGCCGAGATCGTCAAGGCACAGGCCAAGCTGTGCAAGCACTGCGGCAAGGAGGTGTAATCGAAGGCCGACTTTGCCCTTGCCAAAGCAGGGGCTTTCTATTATAAAAGGGCCTTCCGAAGTTTCCGACCGACTGTACGGTGAGCGTAGCTCAGCTGGTGGTAGCACCGGGTTGTGGCCTCGGCGGTCGTGGGTTCGAATCCCATCGCTCACCCCAGAGAATAAAAAAGGCTGTCCCTTGCGGACAGCCTTTTTTGTTGCCAGACCGCGCCGTTCCTCACCCTGTTGTTTCCCCTTCCAGCCGCCGCCGTTCGCCATCGGCCCAATCGATCTGACTGAGCATCCCGCGCAGAATGCGGACCTCGCGGCTGGTTAGCCCCTGGCGTCCGAAGATCTTCCGCATGGCCCGCATGATGTGGTCCGGATTCTGCGGATCGAGAAAGCCGATGGCAAGGAGCGTCTCGCGCATCTGGCCATAGAACCCTTCGTACTCGGCGCCGCTGGCCGGTTCTTCCGGCTGGGGCATTGCCTCCCGCCCAACACCCGTGGCCTTGGCCACCTCGTAGAGGCAGACGCCCACGGCCTGGGCCAGATTCATGGAAGGCAACGCCTCGTCGGTGGGAATGGTGAGAAAGCGCTGGCAGTGGGCCAGCTCGTCGGTGGTGAGGCCGCTGTCCTCGCGGCCAAAAACCAGGGCCACCCGCTGCTTTGCCGGCAGGGTGGCGATGGCGGCGGCGGCCTCGTCGGGCAGGAAGAATTCCTCGCGGTAACGGCCATAGCGCCGGGTGGTGCCGTAGGCAAGCTGGCAATCGGCCAGGGCCGCGGCAAGATCGCTGTAGGACGTGGCCCGGGCCAGGAGATCGGCGGCGCTCACCGCCATGTGGCGCGCCTCCTCGCTGCCAGGGTCCGCCTCAGGGGCCACCAGCCGCAGATCGGCAAAGCCGAAGTTCTTCATCACCCGGACCACGGAACCCAGGTTGCGGTTGCCCTGCGGGCCCACCAGAACCACGCTGATCGCGGCAGAAGACATCGCTCCCCCAGCAGGACGGCGGGCCGCTTCAGCGGCCCTGCACCGAGAGATTATCGACGAGCCGCGCCGTGCCTGGCGTCGATCTGGCCAGCTCGAAGATCTTCGCCTTCTGGGCACCGCTCTCCACCACGCCGGTGAGATGGACCACCCCGCGATAGACGTCCACGTCCACGCTCAGGGAACGGATGCCAGGCTCGCCGATGAGCTTGGCCTTGATCCTCACCCCGAGATTCTTGTCGTCGAGGGCCTGGCCCACGCTCCGTGCGCCGACCTCAAGCTGGTTGACCACCCCGCGCACCCCGGCGACCGACCTGGCCACCGCCTCGGCCCGCTCCCGCTCGTGGGCGCTATCGACGAGCCCGATCAGATAGACGGTGCCGTTCACCGTATTCACATCGACATCGCGGGCCTTGACCGTGGCGTCCTGCACCATTTCGGCCGTGATCCTGGTAGTGATGGTGGCGTCGTCCACCTGCCGGCCGGTGGTCCGCTCATCGGTGGCCACCGCATAGCCGCCCGCCGCGCCGCCGCCGATCACCACCGGCGCGCAGCCGGAACCGGCAACCAGCGCGGCGCCGAGCAGGATGGAGCCGGCCGCCTTGCACAACATCTTTCCCATACGCTGCCTCCCTCTGAAATTTCGCCCATCATAACGAAGCCACCACCGGAATGCCAACTGCTTTTGGCGGCCGTCTTGACAACCCGCGACCAGCCGCTATAGTTCGGCCAGGAAAAGACCATGGCAACCGACCCCACCACCGACCTGCCCCTTGCCTGCCGCCTCTGCGGCGCGCCCGCCCTGCTCAAGGGCCGCTGACACAACGCCACCGTAGCCTGCACGGCGTGCGGCTTCACATCGTCGGCCAAGGAGTACCGCGAGCAGATCGAGGCGTGGCAGGAGCAGGTTTGCCAAGGGTTGGCCGCCGATTCCCGCCCGCGGTAACCGCTTCGCTCCTTCCGCCCCTCCCTCCCCATTATCCGGTTTACGGAACAAACGCCATCTGGTATAGAGTACGGTTTACCTGCGCCAACACACCGTCTTTGTTAAGGAGGCATATAATGGATCTGACGTTCAAATCCCAGGTTTTTGCAACCGAAACCCTGAAGCTTGCCGAGACCGAGGAGACCATCGTCCGCGGCGGCCGCGACAAGTTCCACCTGCTGCCAAAGGCCTTTGCCGGCATCAGGCAGATCGGCGTCATCGGCTGGGGCTCCCAGGGCCCGGCCCAGGCCCAGAACCTGCGCGATTCCCTGGAAGGCACCGAGATCAAGGTGAAGATCGGTTTGCGCCCCGGCAGTTCCTCCATGGCCAGCGCCCGCGCCGCCGGTTTCACCGAGGAGAAGGGCAGCCTGGGCGAGATGTACCAGGTGATCCGCGAGTCCGAGATGGTCATCGTCCTCATCTCCGACGCGGCCCAGGCCGAGAACTACCAGCAGATCTTCGACAACCTCCAGGAGGGCGCTACCCTGGGTCTTTCCCACGGCTTCCTCCTCGGCTACCTCGAGAGCATCGGCACCTACTTCCCGAAAAACGTCAACGTGGTCGCGGTCTGCCCCAAGGGCATGGGCCCCTCGGTCCGCCGCCTCTACGAGCAGGGCAAGACAGTGAACGGCGCGGGTATCAACGCGAGCTTCGCGGTGGAGCAGGACGTGAACGGCAAGGCCATCGAGCACGCCCTGGGCTGGGCCGTGGCGGTGGGCTCCCCCTACATCTTCAAGACCACCATGGGCATGGAGTTCAGGAGCGACATCTTCGGCGAGCGCGGCATCCTGCTGGGCGCGGTGCACGGCATCGTCGAGTCCCTCTTCCGCCGCTTCGTCATGGAGCAGGGCATGGGCGAGGAGCAGGCCTTCATCGACTCGGTGGAGAACATCACCGGCCCCATCAGCAAGACCATCTCCCACCACGGCATCAAGGCGGTCTACGACGGCCTGGACGCCGAGGGCAAGAAGGTCTTCGAGAAGATCTACTCCCACGCCTACGGCCCGGCCTTCGACATTCTGCTTGAGATGTACGACGAGGTCTCGAGCTGCAACGAGATCAGGAGCGTCGTCATGGCCGGCCGCCGCCACAGCCGCTTCCCCATGGGCAAGATCGACGGCACCCGCATGTGGCAGGTGGGCGAGCAGGTCCGCGCCAAGCGCCAGGGCATGCCTGCAATCAACCCCTTCACCGCGGGCATCTACTGCGCCACGATGATGGCCCAGATCGACCTCCTCATCGAAAAGGGCCATTGCCTGAGCGAGGTGGCCAACGAGTCGGTGATCGAGGCGGTGGATTCTCTGAACCCCTACATGCACTACAAGGGCGTGGCCTTCATGGTGGACAACTGCTCCACCACCGCCCGCCTCGGTTCCCGCAAGTGGGCGCCGCGCTTCGACTACAATCTGAGCCAGCAGGCGCTCACCGCCTACGATGCCGGCTCTCCGGCCGACGAGAAGCTGATCGCCGCCTTCAAGGCGCACAAGATCCACCAGGCCCTTGCCGCCTGCGCGGCCCTGCGCCCCTCGGTGGACATCGCCGTCATCGGCTGATCCGGTTCCCGTCCCGACAAGACAAAAGCCGCGCTGCCGAAAGGCAGGGCGGCTTTTGTCGTTTCGACGTTCGCCGTGGCGTCCTACCGGTCGAGCAGTTCCTTTTCCGCCTTCTTCAGGCAGGCCGGGCAGTAGGAGTGCGACGACTTGATTCCGACCCGGCGGGCGAAGTATTCCTCCAGACTCAGCCAGTCGCCGCTGCCGTGCTCCTTGCCACAATCGTCACGGATCTTGCGGCAGACCGAACAGATCGGCAAGACCTCCTCGTACACCTTGATCCGGCGCCGGAGTTCCTGCTGCGCCAGGCACCGATTGATGCGCAGTTGCAGGTCGTCGAACTGGTAGGGTTTCAGCAGATAGTCGTCGGCCCCGTAGCGCACCGCGCCGATGGCCGAGGCGAGGTCGCCAAAGCCGGTAAGGATCACCACGCAGGTCTCGGGATCATGCGCCTTCACCTGCCGCAGCACCTCGATGCCGTCCATCCCCTCCATCAGCAGATCGGTGATGACCAGATCGACGTGGTGCGCCTTGAGCAAGGCCACGGCCCGTTCGCCGCTCTCGGCGGTCATTACCTCGTGGCCCCCTTCTTCGAGGTCGCGGCTGAGGGTCGCCCGGATGATCTCCTCGTCATCGACGAGCAGGATGACCTTCTTCCTCATAGGACATTCCTTTCCAGGGGCAGGGCCACGGTGAAGCGCGTCCCCTGCCCTGGCTCGCTCCGGGCCTTGATGGTGCCGCCGTGGCGCTCGATGATGCCGTAACTCACCGCGAGCCCCAGGCCGGTGCCCTTCACCTCGGGCTTGGTCGAGAAAAAGGGTTCGAAGATGTGGTCCATGTCGTTGACCGCGATGCCGCTGCCGGAGTCCGCGACATGGACCAGCACCTGGTCGCCCTCCACCTCGGTGGCGACGGTCACCGTTCCGCCCTCTTCGCCCACGGCCTCGCGGGCATTGGTCAGGATATTCAGGAAAACCTGCTTGATCTGGTCGGCGACCGCGTGGATGGGGGGCAAATCCTCGGCGTAGCGCCGGACCAGGGTGATGTTGTGGTTCCGGAACTCCTTTTTGCAGAGGAGCAGGATGTCTTCCAGGGCCGCGTGGATGTCCACCTCCGACACCTTGCCCGAGGTGGGGCGGTTGAAGCTCTGCAGGTCGCTGGTCAGCTTGGCCACCCGGTCGCACTCGCGGATGGCCAATTCCACCAGTCGATGATTCTCGCCATCGAGCCGCCCGCGCCGCGAGAGCCCCTCCAGCACGTTGCGGATGCCGCAGATGGGGTTGTTGAACTCGTGGGCGATGGAGGCGGCAAGCTTGCCCACCGCGCTCATCTTTTCCGCGTGGAGCAACTGCTTGTAGAGTTTCTCGATCTCGGCGGTGCGCTCGGCGACCCGCTCCTCAAGCTGGGCATGGGCTTCCTCCAGGTCAACGGTACGCCGCCGCACCTCCTCTTCCAGGTGTTCGCGGTGCCGGACCAGTTCGGCCTCGTTCGCCTTGCGCTCGGTCACGTCGTGGAGGATCACCAGCATGGTTTCGCCCTGCCCGTCGCGCACCGGCAGGAGTTGCATCGTGACCTGGCGGCCGCCGACCCAGATCGACTCCTCCTCGCCGAATTCCCGGGGCTGCCCTTGCCAGCCGGCAAAGATCGCCGCCACCCTGGCGCGCGAATCGCCGCTGAAATAAGCGAAAAAATCGGTGGAGAGCAGTTTTTCCTCCGGCGCGGCGAACAGGGCGGCGGCCGCGGTATTGACAAAGATGATCTCCCGTTTCCTCGTGAGCTGGAGCACTCCCTCCGCCATGTTTTCCAGGATCACGGTGAAGCTGCGGTTGGCCTCCAGCAGCTCCTTGGTGATCTCCCGTTCGGTGAGATCCTCGACGCCGATGATCCGGTCGCGCAACGCCGCGGTCTTGCGCGCTTCGATCTCGTGGAGCACCTCGTTGATGTGTTCCTGCATCCTGACCAGGGGCCCCTTGGCGATGCAGGCATGGGCCCCGATCTCCTCGAGCTTGATCTCCTCGTCGGCCACGATGGCGGAAAGGACGATGAGATAGACATGGGCGAGGGCCGGGGTCGCCCGCACGATGCGGCAGAGTTTGTCGCCGCTGATGTTGGGCATGATGAGATCGACGAACATGATGTCCGGCACATAGTGGTCGAGCATGTGCAGGGCCGCCAGGCCATCCTCGGCGGCGCGCACCTCGTGGCCCTGCTCCGCGAAAAAGTGGCTCAGGAGTTCGATGATGACCGGATTGTTATCGACAATGAGGATCTTGTGGGGGGAATGCGATGTCTGCTTGGGAGCTGAGGCGGCCATGCGGCCATTATACCAAAGGGCCGGCGGCAAAAAAAAGCAGGAAAGACCGCCGCAGCGCATCCCCTGGGAAAAACGACGAACTTTCCCGCGGCTGCTACCACTCAGTGGCGCAACACCCCGCCCTGCCTGTCGCCGATGCCGCGGCGCACGATCTCGCGATTGTAGGCGGCAATGGCGTCGCTCCTTTTCAGCATCCCCACCACCCAGCGGTTGTCCTGGGCCTCCACCACCGGAATCTCCTCGATTCCCTTGGAATCGAAGAGCCGCATGGCGTCGAACAGGGTGTCGTTCGGCGTCAGCACCACCACCTTGCGGGAACAGATGTTGCCCACCGTGGCGGAGAGGCGCAGTTCCTCGTCGTGCAGGATGCTCTTCACGTCCTGAAGCGAGACCACCCCGGTCATGCGGCCGCCGGCGTCCACCACCGGGAAGTAGAAGCCGCTCTGGGCGAGGCTGAAGATGGTAAGCAGCTGATCGACATTGGCCTCCTCGCTGATGAAATCGACATCCTCGCTGATCACGGCACCGACCTTGACCGAGCGCATCACCGCGGCCTCGCGCCCCTCGTGGATGTCGATCCCCTCCCGGCTGAAGTCCACGGTGTCGATGGAATCGTGGTTGAGCCGGGTCGCCACCATGGTGCCGACGATGCTGGCGAGCATGATGGGGATGATGATGCGGTAGTTGCCGGTCATTTCGAAGAGGAGGAAGATGGCGGTGAGCGGCGCGTGGGTGGCGGCGGCCAGGAAGGCGCCGATGCCGACCGCCGCGTAGGCGCCGGGCGTCGCGGTCTGCCCGGGCAGCAGCCGATGGGCGAGGTCGCCGAAGGTGCCGCCGATCATGCCGCCGATGAAGAGCGAGGGGGCAAAGACCCCGCCCGCCCCGCCGGCACCCAGGGTGACGGCGGTGGCGACCATCTTGAGGAAGACGAGCAGGAACATGGTGAAGAGCACGCCGCGGCCGTCGAGCACCTCGGCGAGGTAGTCGTAGCCGTTCCCCATCACCTGGGGAAAGGAGATGGCGATGATGCCGACCAGCAGGGCGCCGAGGATGGGTTTGAGCTGCGGGTGCAGGGTGAAAAGGGCGAAGCGGTCGCGGATCGTGTAAAAGACCCGGATGTAGAGCACGGCCAGCCCTCCCATGACCACGCCGAGCAGGGAATAGAGCGGAATTTCCGCCAGGGGGCTCACCAGCTGATAGGGCGGCAGGGGAAAGGCCGGGGCAGCGCCGTAGTAGGCCCGCGAGATCACGGTGGCCATGGCCGAGGAGATGACCAGGGCGGCGAAGGAGCCGACCTCGTAGGTGCCAAGCAGGACGATCTCGGCGGCGAAGAAGACCCCGGCGATGGGTGCGTTGAACATGGCCGCCACCCCACCCGCGCAGCCCGCGGCGATATAGATCTTCATCCGGGCCCCGGAGACGCGGAAGAACTGGCCCACCGTGGAGCCGAGCGCCCCGCCCACCTGGGCGATGGGGCCTTCGACGCCGGCCGAGCCGCCGGTGCCGATGGTGAGCGAGCAGGAGAGGATCTTGAGCACCACGGTGCGGAGCCGGATGATGCCGCCTTCGAGGTTGACCTGGCGCAGGAATCTGGTGAAGCCGTAGCCGTTCACCTCGCCGGGGAAACGCAGGGAGAGCGGAATCAGCAGAACCATCCCGACCATGGGCAACAGCGGCAGCAGCAGCCGGCGCCAGCCGCCCTGGCCGATGGCCAGGAGTTCGTGGCCGCGGAGGAAGATCTGGCTGTGGACCAGATCCACCACCGCGCGGAAGACGATGTTCGCCCCGCCGGCGATAAGGCCGATGAAGGTGGCGATGACGACCATCCGGAGCTGTTCGTTGCGGAAAAAACGCCTGATCGGCCGGCCCACGTCGGTCATCGCTTGGGCGGCACCTCGCAGCCGATGGCCGCTGCCCGGGCCAGAAAATAGTCGTCGGTCATGCCGGCCAGGAAATCGCGGACCACGGCGGCAGGCTCCGTGGCCTCTCGATACCCCTCGCCCATGGTGGCCAGGAAATCGGCCAGCACCGCGGAGTGTTGCCGCCCCTCCCGCAAGTCGGCGAGACAGTGGCGAAAGAGCGCCCGGTAGCACTGCTCGATCCGGGGCAGCCCTTCCTTGATGGCGGGGTTGAGATAGATGCGCTCGTAGTTGAAGCGCTTCAGTTCCCGCAGCCGCTCGGAGACGGCCGGCGAAAAGGCAATGGCGTCGTTCCTGATGCCATTTTCGATGAGATCGGTGACCAGGCGATAGACGATGGTGCCGTTGGTGTCGCCCAGGGTTTCGCGGCAGGCGGCCGGAATTTCCTCGCGCCGGATCAGCCTGAGTTCGAGGGCATCCTCGATGTCGCGGCCGATGTAGGCGATGGTGTCGGCAAAACGGACGATGCAGCCCTCAAGGGTCATGGGCGCAAGCGGCCTGGCCGGCTCGGCCTCCTTGGCCGCGAATTCGCGGTCGAAATCGACAAAATTCCTGGCCCGTTGCGGCCGCAGGCTCTGGTCGTGGATCTCGCCGTCGTGGCACATGATGCCGTCGAGCACCTGGAGCGTCAGGTTCCAGCCCCGCCCCTCCCGCTCGATCCGCTCCAGGAACGTCACACTCTGGAGGTTGTGCTGAAAGGAGGGCAGGCCGTGTTCGCGGCAGAGGGCATCGAGCACCTTCTCGCCGTCGTGGCCGAAGGGCGGATGGCCGATGTCGTGACCCAGGGCGATGGCCTCGATGAGATCCTCGTTGAGCCCCAGGAAACGGCCGATGGTGCGGGCGATCTTCGAAACGAGCTGCACGTGGAGCACCCGGTGGGTGATGTGGTCGTTCCGCACCATGTAGAAGACCTGGGTCTTGTCGATGTAGCGGGTGTAGGCCCGGGAGTGGAGGATGCGGTCGGCGTCGGTGGCAAAACTCTGGCGGTGGCCGGCGCGCTCCTCCTCCCGGCGGCGCACGCCGTTGCGACTCAGGCTCGCCAGCGGCGAAAGATGGGCGGCCTCCTTGGCGTCGAGCGCCTCCTTGAGCGCCAGCAGGTGGGGGGCGGTGGTGTACTCAGTGTCCATGGCAACCTGTTAATTTCCCTATGGAATCCTAGCAAGGCACCTTCGTTATGCACCCATTTCGGCGAATTTGCAACCCTTCTCTCGCTGCTGGCGCACAAATGACCCATTTCGACCACTCCGCGCCCCAACCCGAGAGACCATTTTTCTTCGCATTGACAAGGGGTTTCGAACACGATACACCATTGGTATCAGGAGATGCGCCTGGACGACGCCGCCCCTCCACGACCGGGAGCCCACTTTGCTGCCGCTCACCCTCATCCACGACCCCCATTGTCTCCGGCACGACACCGGCGGCAACGATCACCCGGAAGCGCCCTCCCGGCTCGCCGCCATCACCGGACGGCTGCAAAAGAGCCCGCTCGCCGCGCAGACCACCACCGCCCCCTCCCGGCCGGCGGAGCGCCACTGGCTCACCACGGTGCACAGCGAGGAATATCTCCTGCGCTTCGAGGAGAGCTGCCTTGCCGGCAAGAGTTCCCTCGACCACCCCGACAACCAACTCTGCTACGACTCCTACGAGGCGGCGCTCCATGCCGCGGGCATGGGCCTTCTCGCCATCGACTGCATCGAAAAAAACCCCGGCCGCCGCCTTTTCTGCTGCACCAGGCCGCCGGGCCACCATGCCGAACGTTCGCTGGCCCTCGGGTTCTGCTTCCTCAACAACGCCGCCATCGCGGCCCGCTACTGGCAGGAGGCCCACGGCCGGCGCAAGGTGATGCTCATCGACTGGGACGCCCACCACGGCAACGGCATCCAGGCCGCCTTCGAGGAGGATCCGGAGGTCTTCTACCTCTCGATCCACGAACATCCGACCTGGAGCTTCCCCGGCACCGGCTGGAAGGAGGAAACCGGCCTCGGTCCCGGCAAGGGCGCCACCTGCAACATCCCGCTCCCACCGGGCAGCGACGATCCGGCGGTCATGAAGGCCATCGCCGAACAGGTGGAGCCGGCCCTCAACCGCTTTGGTCCCGAGGCCCTCGTGATCTGCGCCGGCTTCGACGGCCATGCGGCCGACGACATGTCGGGCCTGCGCTACAGCAGCGAACTCTACCGCCACCTCGGCGAGTGCGCGGCCCGCTGGGCGGCGCGTTATTGCGACGGCAGGGTGCTCACCCTGCTCGAAGGCGGCTATCACCTCGAAAGTCTTGCCGCCGGCGTCGAGGAATACCTCACCGGCCTGGCCACCCTTGACCCGTAAGGAGTTGTCCCATGTTCATCGCCCGCTACATGACCACCCCGCCGTTCACCATTGCCCCGGAGATGACCATTCCCGCGGCCCGGGAACTCTTGCAGTCGCGCCACTTCCGCCACCTGCCGGTGGTGGACGAGGGCGGCAAACTGATCGGCATGCTCACCGACCGCGACCTCAGGTCGGCCTACCCCTCGTCGGTGCTCTCGGGCGAGGTCATCAAGAGCTGTCTGGCCGAACTCGACAAGACCCCGGTGAGCGCCATCATGAGCCGCGCCTTCTTCACCGTGACCCCCGACTCCACCCTGGACGACGCCCTCATTCTCCTCGACCGCGAACGGGTCGGCGCCCTGCCGGTGCTGGACGAGGCGGGCACGGTGGTGGGCATTTTCTCCATCCGCGATCTCATCAAGGCGTACCGCAGCCTCTTCGGCCTGGGCGAGCGTGGTTCGGCCATGATCGTGGTGGCCGACGACGGCAATCCCAAGCCGCTGACCCGCATTTCACGGGTGCTGGAGGAACACCAGATCCGCTTCACCCGGCTGATCCGCAAGGAAAAGGAAAACCCGCAGGACAACGCCACCATCTATCTCAGGGTCAACACCTACAACCTCTCGGCCGTGCGCAGCGCCCTGCACGAGGCCGGGTTCCAGGTCGCCATCCCCACCATCATCCCGCCCACGGAGCAACCCGCATGATCGACCTGAGCGCCCTTCTCTCTCCCAAGGCCGTGGCGGTGATCGGCGCCTCGCGCACACCGGGCAAGGTGGGTCACGATCTTCTGGCCAACCTCCTTGCCGGCGGCTTTGCCGGCGAAATCGTGCCGATCAACCCAACGGCCCCGGAAATCCTCGGCCGCACCGCCTATCCCAACCTCAAGGCCTACGGCAGGCCGGTGGACCTCGCGCTCGTCGCCGTGCCGCGCAGCAGGGTGGTGGAGGCGGTGCAAAACGCCCTCGACGCCGGCACCAGGGCCGTGGCCATGGTCACCGCCGGCTTCAAGGAGACCGGGCCGGAAGGCGCGGCCCTGGAGCGCCAGGTGGCCGAGATGTGCGCCAGCCGCCAGGTGCGCCTCCTGGGCCCCAACTGCCTCGGCCTCATCAACACCGCGCACGCCATGAACGCCTCCTTTGCCGGCCGCATGCCGGAAAAAGGCGTCATCTCGGTGATCTCGCAGTCCGGCGCCCTGTGCACCGCCATCCTCGACATGGCCGCCGGCCGCCATCTGGGGCTGGCCAAGCTCGTCAGCATCGGCAACAAGGCGGATCTCTCCGAGACAGACCTGCTGCTGGCGCTCTCCGCCGACGAAGAGACCAGGGTCATCATCGCCTATCTCGAAGACATCGCCTCGGGCGACGAGTTCGTCAAGGCCGCGGCCGAGGCCTCCAGCCACAAGCCGGTGGTGATCTTGAAGGCCGGCACCACCGCGGCGGGCCAGAAGGCCGCCTCCTCGCACACCGGCGTGCTGGCCGGGGTGGACATCGCCTACGGCGCCGCCTTCAAGCGTTCCGGAGTGATCCGCGCCGATACCTTCGAGGAACTCTTCGACCACGCCACCGCGCTCGCCATGCAGCCGCTGCCCAAGGGCAACCGGGTGCTCATCGTCACCAACGCCGGCGGCCCCGGCACCATGGCGGCGGACGCCGTGGAAAAGGCGGGACTGGCCGTGGCGGAACTCGACCGCAACACTGCCGCGGCCCTGCGGGCCAAACTGCCGGCCGCGGCCAGCGTCGGCAACCCCATCGACGTCCTGGGCGACGCGGAACCGGCTCGCTACGCCGCCGCCTTGAACGCGGCCCGGGAAGACCCGGCGGTGGACGCGGTGGTGGTGATCCTCACCCCCCAGGCCATGACCAGGCCGGCGGAAACGGCGCGGGCCATCGCCGCGAGCCTTACGGGCGACAAGCCGGTGGTGGCCTCCTTCATGGGCGGAGCCGACGTACTGCCCGGCCGCGGAGAACTTACGGCCGCGGGACTGCCCGACTACCCTTCGCCCGAACGGGCGGTGGCCGCCATCGCGGCCATGCACGAATACGCGGCCTGGCGCAGCCGGCCCCCACGGGTGGTGACCCGTTTCCGCGTCAACCGCCGCCGGGTGGAACGCATCATCACCCGCCGCCTCCGCACCCGGCGCTTCCAGGTGGGCGAGGTCAAGGCCAAGAGCATCCTTGCGGCCTACGGCTTCAAGATTCCGGAGGGGTATCTCGCCACCACCGCCGACGAGGCGGTGGAGACCGCCGAACGCATCGGCTTTCCGGTGGCGATGAAGATCGTCTCGCCCGACATCATCCACAAGTCGGACCTGGGCGGGGTGCGCTTGAACGTCACCAACAACGACGGGGTGCGCGACGCCTTCGACCTCATGATGCTCCGCATCCGGGAACGGGCGCCGGAGGCGTGGGTGGAGGGGATCTACGTGGAAAAGATGGTGAACCGGGGGTTAGAGGTCATCATCGGCATGAACCGCGACCCGCAATTCGGCCCCATGCTCATGTTCGGCCTGGGCGGCATCTTCGTCGAGGTGATGAAGGACGTCACCTTCCATCTCGCGCCGATCAGCGAGGCCGAGGCGATCCAGATGCTCAAATCGACCCGCTCCTACGAGATCCTCCAGGGCAAGCGCGGCCAGCGCGGGGTCGATCTCGCCGCCATCGCCAATGGCCTCCAGCGCATCAGCCAGCTCACCACCGACTTCCCGCAGATCGCCGAACTCGACATCAACCCCTACATCGTGGGCGAGATCGGCAGCGAGCCCGTGGTGGCGGATGCCCGCCTGACCCTGCACCCGTTGTCGGAGAATCTGCCATGACCACCAGCGAGCCCCAGTTTGTCGTCGATCCGGAGTGGCGGGAAAAATACCACGACATGATCGCCTCCCCCCGCCAGGCAGCCAGCCGCATCAAGCCGGGGCAGCGCGTCTTCATCGGCACCGCCTGCGCCGAGCCGGTGGAACTGGTCGAGGCGCTCACCAAGCGGGCCGGGGAACTGGCCGACGTGGAGATCGTCCAGCTCCTCACCAAGGGCGACGCCCCCTACGCCAGCCGACAACTCACCGACTGCTTCACGGTGAACAGCTTCTTCATCGGCGCCACCATCCGCGAGCACATCCAGCAGGGACTGGGCGACTACACGCCGACGCTCCTTTCCGACATCCCGCGCCTCTTCACCTCGGGCCAGCTCCCCTTGGACGTGGCCCTGATCCAGGTGACGCCGCCCGACATCCGCGGCAAGGTGAGCCTCGGCGTCTCGGTGGACATCGTGAAGGCCGCGGCCGAAAACGCCTCCCTGGTCATCGCCCAGGTCAACCCGCAGATGCCCTGCACCCTGGGCGACAGCTTTCTCGACATCTACGACATCGACCTCCTGGTGCCGGTGGAGCGGCCGGTCATCGAACGGGAAGACATACCGGCCACCGAGGACACCCGCCGCATCGGCGAATACATCGCGGCCCTCATCGAGGACGGCTCCACCATCGAGTTCGGCATCGGCCGCATCCCCCACTCCCTGGTGGAATACCTCAAGGACAAGAAGGAACTCGGCATCCACACCGAGATGCTCACCGACTCCATCATCGACCTCGTGGAATCGGGCGCCATCACCGGCAGCCGCAAGACCACCGACCGCGGCAAGATCGTGGCCAGCTTCTGCATGGGCACAAAGAGGCTCTACGACTACGTCAGCAACAATCCGCGCTTCAGTTTCCGGCCCACCGAGTACGTCAACGACCCGTACATCATCGGCATGCAGCAGAAGATGGTGGCGATCAACATGGCCCTGGAGGTCGATCTCACCGGCCAGGTCTGCGCCGATTCGCTGGGTTCCCTCTTCTACTCCGGCATCGGCGGACAGGTCGATTTCAACCGCGGCGCGGCCCGCTCCATCGGCGGCAAGCCCATCATCGCCATGGAATCCACCGCGAGAAACGGCACCGTAAGCCGCATCGTGACCCGGCTCACCCCCGGCGCCGGCGTGGTCACCACCCGCGGCGAGGCGCACTACGTGGTCACCGAATACGGGGTGGCCTACCTCCACGGCAAGAGCGTGCAGGAGCGGGCCATGGCCCTCATCTCCATCGCCCACCCCAGGTTCCGCGACCAGCTCTTCCGCGAGGCCATCGAGGCGCGCTATCTCAAACACGAACTGGCCGACCTCGAAGGCCGCTTCCTCATGGCAAGCCAGGAGATGAACACCACCATGCTGCTGGACGACGGCACCCAGATCTCCTTCCGGCCGGTCCATCCCACCGACGAGCCGCGGATGCGCGACATCCTCTACGCCCTCTCCCAGGAGACCCTCTACTACCGCTTCATGACCCGAAGCCCCCGCTTCGCCCACAAGCAGATCCAGGACTTCGTCTACATCGACCACCGCAAGGACGTGGCCATCGTCGGCACGGTGCCCGAGGCGCACGGCGAGGACATCATCGCCGTGGGCCGCTACTACCTGGACGAGAAGACCAACCGCGCCGAGGTCGCCTTCATCATCCGCGACGAGTGGCAGAACCGCGGCATCGGCTCCTTTCTCTTCCGCCACCTGGTGACCATCGCCAAAAGAAACGGGATTTCGGGCTTCACCGCCGAGGTGCTGCGCGACAACCGCCGCATGCAGGCGATCTTCAACCACAGCGGCTTCCGCATGAAGAGCCGCCGGGTGGAGGACGTCTATTCCTTCGAGATCGATTTTGATTGATTTGGCCGCCGGCCTCCGCTACCCTTTTTTCTAGCAGGCTGTTGCAAAACTTGTTTTTCGGCAGCCTGCGTGCGCGCCAGGGATGGGGCGCCAATTTCCGCGAGGTTGTCTCCCGCGGAAATTGCAAGAAGTCGCGGAATTCACTTCTGCGATTTCGTCGCTGCAAAAGTCAGGGACGACTTTTGCAACATCCTGCCAGGGAGATGCGCAACCGGAAGAGGCGGCACCGGCGAGGAAACGGCCCATGAAACTCCTGCTTGTCGACGACGAAGTCACCGCCCGTTCGGTACTCCGGGAGCACCTGGGCCGCGCCTTGGCGAACCCCGAGATCATCGAGGCGGAAAACGGCGCCGAGGCGCTCTTCCGCCTGCTCAAGCACCAGCCCGAGCTGGTACTCCTCGACCTGCTCATGCCGGTGGCCGGGGGCGAGGTTTTCCTCGACGTGATGGAGGAGTGGGCCGCCAGGAAGTTCATCGCCTCCCTGCCCCGCGTGGTGGTCATCACCAGCTTCAACGACGCCGCGAAACTCATGGAACTGAGCAACCGGCCAAGCGTGGTCAAGGTGCTGCCCAAACCCATCACCGCCACCACCATCAACCTGCTCAAGACCCTGCTCCACGAAATCTAGCCACCCCCGCTGTCCAGGGCCTCACGGACGATCCTGGCCATCTTGCCCCGCAACACCGGCTTCATGACCATGGTCCTGATGCCGAAGGCCCGGATGTCGTTCTCGTCGAGCAACTCGCTGAAACCGGTGCAGAGGATGACCGGCAGCCCGGGCCGGATGGCGGTGAGCCGCTGCGCCAGTTCGGTGCCCTTGAGCTGGGGCATGGTCATGTCGGTGACCACGAGATCCACCGCCTCCGGCGCTTTTGCGAAAAAGGCCAGGGCTTCGGGGCTGCTGGTGAACGTGGTGACCCGGTAGCCCAGGGCCGAGAACATCTGTTCGAGGAGGCGGGCCAGGCTCTCCTCGTCGTCCACCACCAGGAGCCGCTCGCTGCCGCCGGACACCTCCTGCTCCATTGGAGCCGGCAGCGCCTCCGC
Source organism: Thermodesulfobacteriota bacterium (assembly GCA_040756495.1). Lineage (GTDB taxonomy): Bacteria > Desulfobacterota > Desulfobulbia > Desulfobulbales > Desulfurivibrionaceae > JAJZRJ01. The sequence continues at coordinate 19,934 of JBFLYY010000030.1, forward strand.
CCCGGACGCCGCCACCGGGAAATAGACATGGAACGTCGTTCCCGAACCGACCTCGCTGTAAACCGTGATCGCCCCCTTCATCGCCTTGACGATCCCGTGGACGATGGCCAGGCCGAGGCCGGTGCCGTTGCCCTTGGGCTTGGTCGTGAAATAGGGCTCGAAGATCTTCTCCATGGTGGTTTTGTCCATGCCGTGGCCGGTATCGCTGACCAGGAGCCGCACGTACGCGCCTGGTTGCAGATCGATCTTGTTGAGCAGATCCTCCGCCGTCAGTTCGACCTCGGCCAGGGAGAGCTTCAGAAGACCGCCATGCTCCTGCATGGCATGGTAGGCATTGGTGCAGAGGTTCATAATCACCTGGTGGACCTGGGTGGGATCGGCCAATACCGGCCGGCAGCCGCTGTCGATCTCCTGCCGGATCTCCACCGTGGAGGGGATCGAGGCGCGGAGCAGTTTCAACGCCTCCTTGAGCAACCCCTGGATGCTCAAGGGCTGGAGGGAGCACTCGCTCCGGCGGCTGAAGGTGAGGATCTGCCGCACCAGCTCCGCGGCCCGACCGCCGGCCTTGACCACCTCCCGCAGGGCCTCGGCGGCAGGGTGGCCGGCCGGCGTCTCTATCAGCGCCATCTCGCCGTAGCCGATGATCACCGAGAGGATGTTGTTGAAGTCGTGGGCGATGCCGCCGGCCAGGGTGCCGATGGCCTCCATCTTCTGCGCCTGGCGCAGTTGCTGCTCCAGTTCGACCTTCCTGGTCACGTCGGCAAAGGCGATGACGCAACCGGAAAACGGTTCGTCGTTCCGGATCAACGGGGCAACGCAATACTCCACCGGGAAGGAGGAGCCATCCTTGCGCCAGAAGACCTCGCCCTCGACCCGGCGGGTTTCGCGATCCCGAGCCGTCTGGTGGGAGGGACACTCCTCGACGGAATAGGGAGCGCCGTCGGCCCGGCTGTGATGCACCATTTCATGGAGATCGCGGCGGAGAAGCTCTTCCTGCCCATAGCCGCACATGGTGGTGGCGGCTTGGTTGACGAAGATCACCCGCCCCGTGGCATCGATGCCGAAGACCCCTTCGCCGAGAGAGTTGAGGATAAGGTCCATTTCCCGGTTCCGTCGCTCCCGTTCTTCCTCCCAGGCAGCCCGCAGGGCGATGGCCTTTTTGCCGCGGCCATGGAAAAAGGCCAGGAACCCCATGCCGATCGCCCAAATCGCCAGATGGGTGACGATGGTCCGCCGGAAGTGATTTCGGTATTCCGCGAAAAAGGGCGCGAGCGGCACGGCCACCGAGACCCCGCCCCGGACGTCGCCGACCTTGTATCCTTGGGCGCCGTGGCACTTGAGGCACCCCGCTTCGGTGGAGAGCGGCACCATACAGCGCAGATGCGGCACGCCGTCGATCTCCGTCACCTCTGTCCGCTCCTTCGTGCCCTGGTCGAAGGCCAGCAAGGTATCCCGTTCCCACTGGTCCGGGGCATTGGCGGGGTTGAACAGTTTGAGGCTGGTGATCTTCCCCTTGACGCCGTAAAGTTCGGCCGACTGCCCCATCACCTGCCGGACCATGTAGGCCGGGTTCATCAGGGTGAGGTGCCGGCCGGAGGGGGTGACGAGATCGCGCTCCAAGACGTGGTCGAGGTGGGGGTTGGGCGGGGTGGCGGCATTCGCCGGCACATAGACGCCGCCATGGAAGGTGGCCCAGCGGCGGAAGGCCAGATCCTTGTCGATGTGGACCTTGGCCTCGTGCCGGGCCATGGTGAGCATCTCGTCGTGATCGCGGCCCATGTTCCACGCCGCCGAGCCCATAATCAGGGCCGACCAGAAGAAGGCCGCCCCCGCCACGAGGCAGGAGAAAAACCGCCTGTCATGCTGCCAGCGGGCCGGAACCCTCATCGCTCGCCTCCTTCGGTACGGCCATCACGCCCACGCAGGAACACCGCGACAAAGCAACGGAAAAACATCTCATTACGCCACAAGGGAGATCTTATTGTCAGGATGGGGTACTTTGGAAAAATTGTCAAGCAGAGGGAGGTGACGCGGGGTAATGAAGACGGTATAGTGTTTGTACTGCCATCCCCGCCGACGACCCCCAACCCACGGATACGGCATGAAAAGCTATCGCCAGGAACTCTGGTTCCATCTCCCCGGCCGCCGCGCCTTCGCCAACATCACCCCCGAGGTTGAGGAATGCCTCCGCGCCTCCGGCGTAAAAGAGGGGCTGCTGCTCGTTAACGCCATGCACATCACCGCCTCGGTCTTCATCAACGACGACGAGCCGGGCCTCCACCACGACTACGAGGCGTGGCTCGAAAAACTCGCCCCCCACGAGCCGGTTTCCCAGTACCGCCACAACGGCTACGAGGACAACGCCGATGCCCATCTGAAGCGCCAGGTCATGGGCCGCGAGGTGGTGGTGGCGGTGACGGAGGGCAGACTCGACTTCGGCCCGTGGGAGCAGATCTTCTACGGCGAGTTCGACGGCGGCCGCCGGAAGCGGGTGCTGGTGAAGATCATCGGCGAATAAGACACCGGAGAGGTCCATGCCCACCCTCAGCATCTTCCCCGCTTTGGTCCAGAACGCCGCCCTGCTGCTGGCCATGGCCTTTGTCTACGACGTGCTGACCAGCCGCCGCCGGCTCGGCGCCTGGCCGCTGCCGGCGCAGATGGCCGTGGGCGCGGTGCTGGGTCTTCTGGGCTGCATCATCATGCTCTCGTCGTGGATCTACGTGCCGGGCATCATCTTCGACACCCGTTCGGTGCTGCTCGGCATCGCCGGTCTCTTCTTCGGCGTGGTGCCCACCGCGGCGGCCATGACCATCACCGCCCTCTTCCGCCTTTTCCAGGGCGGCGCCGCGGCCCTGACCGGCGTGGCGGTGATTTGCACCACCGGGGCCATCGGCCTGCTCTGGCGCCACTTCCTCCGCCGGCCCCTGGAGGAACTCTCCTGGCGGGAACTCTATTGCTTCGGCCTCGTCGTCCATCTGGACATGCTGGCCATGATGCTGCTCCTGCCCTGGCCCGTGGCGCGGAACGTGCTGGCCCACATCACCCTGCCGGTGCTCGCCATCTACCCCCTCGCCACCGCGCTGCTCGGCATGCTCATGGTCAACCGCCTGCGGCGGGAGGGGCTCGCCTCCGAACTCGCGGCCGGCGAAGAACGGTTACGGCTGGCGCTCGCCGCCGCCAACCAGGGCCTGTACGATCTCGACGTCCAGACCGGCGAGGCCAGGGTGAGCCCGGAATACGCCACCATGCTCGGCTACGACCCGGCCGAGTTCCACGAGACCAACGCCAGCTGGATCGAACGCCTGCACCCCGACGACCGGGAACCGGTGGCCGCCACCTACCGCGACTACATCGCCGGCAGAATTTCCGACTACCGGGTGGAATTCCGGCAGCGGACCAAGGGCGGGGAATGGAAATGGATTCTCTCGCTGGGCAAGGTGGTGGAACACGACGACGCCGGGCGGCCTCTGCGGATGCTCGGCACCCACACCGACATCACCGTGCGCAAACAGACCGAGGAGACCCTGCGCCTCTTCAAGGTGCTGGTGGAAAACGCCTCTGACGCCATTGCCATGGCAACCCCGGAGGGCAGGCACTTCTACCAGAACAGGGCGTTCACGAATCTCTTTGGCGAGGTCGGCGAAAACCGGCCGGCCACGCTCTATCTTGACCAGGACGTGGCCCGCGAGGTCTTCCAGACGATCATGGCCGGCCGGCGCTGGAGCGGCGAGGTCCGGATGTACGCAAAGGACAGAAGGGTTCTGAACATCCTGCTCCGGGCCTACGCCAACAAAGACGCCGACGGCCGCATCATCAGCCTGGTCGGCATCCACACCGACATCACCGATTGGAAGCAGGCCGAGGAGGCGCTCCGGCAAAGCGAACAGCGCTTCCGCTCCCTGGTGGAGGAGATTCCCACCATCGCGGTGCAGGGCTATGACCGGGAGCGCCGCATCGTCTTCTGGAACAAGGCCAGCGAGCAACTCTACGGTTTTACCAAGGAAGAGGCCCTGGGACAGCGGCTTGAGGAACTCGTCATCCCCCCTGCCATGCGCGCCGAGGTCGTCAACGCGGTGAGCAACTGGATCACGCGCGGCATCACGATCCCGCCCGGCGAACTCCTCCTGCAGGGCAAGGGCGGCAGGCCGATCCACGTCTTCTCCAGCCACGCCATGCAGACCAACAGCCTCGGCGAGCCGGTGATGTACTGTATCGACATCGATCTTACCGACCGCAAGCGGGCCGAGGAGGAAAAACGGCACCTCCAGTCCCAGCTGCTCCAGGCGCAGAAGATGGAATCCATCGGCCGGCTGGCCGGCGGGGTGGCCCACGACTTCAACAACATGCTCCAGACCATCCTCGGTTACTGCGACCTCACCCTCCAGCAGGTGGACGCCGGGAATCCCCTCCACGAAAACCTCGTCGAGATCGGCAAGGCCGCCCGCCGCTCCGCCGACCTCACCCGCCAGCTCCTGGCCTTTGCCCGCAAGCAGACGGCCTCTCCCAGGGTGCTCGACCTCAACGATACCCTGGCCGGCATGCTCAAGATGCTCCAGCGGCTCATCGGCGAAAACATCGACCTGGTCTGGGTGCCGGGCCATGACCTCTGGCGGGTCAGGATCGACCCCTCCCAGCTCGACCAGATCCTGGCCAACCTCGCGGTCAATGCCCGCGACGCCATCGCCGACATCGGCAGAATCACCATCGCCACGGAAAACGCCCCGCTCGACGCGGAATTCTGCGCCACGCATCCGGACTGCACGCCCGGCGACTACGTCCTCCTCTCGGTGCACGACACGGGCTGCGGCATGGACCAGACCACCCTGGCGCAGATCTTCGAGCCCTTCTTCACCACCAAGGAACAGGGCAAGGGTACCGGCCTGGGACTGGCCACGGTCTACGGCATCATCCGCCAGAACGACGGCCTGCTGCTGGTGGAAAGCACTCCCCGCCACGGCACCACCTTCAACATCTACCTGCCCCGCGTTGCCGAGGCACCGGCGGAATCGCTGCCGGCCAGCGTGGTGACGGCACCGGCCGGCGGCACCGAAACCGTGCTGCTGGCGGAGGACGAGGTGGCGATCCTCAACCTCGCCAAGGCGATCCTGGAACTCGGCGGCTACACCGTGCTCACCGCCCGGAGCGCCGCCGCGGCGCTCGAGCGCGCGCAGGAACATGCGGGCTCCATCCATCTGCTCATCACCGACGTGGTGATGCCGGAGATGAACGGCCACGAACTGGCACGGCAACTCTGCGCCCGGCGGCCGGAGACGCGCTGCCTCTACATGTCCGGCTACACCGCCGACATCATCGCCCGCCACGGCGTGTTGCGGGAGGGTATGCACTTCATCCAGAAACCCTTTACCGTCGCCGATTTCACCGGCGCCGTCCGCCGGGCCCTCGACGAGCAACCCAAAGGAGGATAAACCATGACCATCGAAACCATCCGCGCGGTGCTGGGCTGGTGCACCTGCATCAACCTCGCCTTCCTGCTCTACTGGTTCTTCGCCTTCGTCTTCCTCCGCGACCGGATTCACCGCTTCCACGGCCGCTGGTTCCGCCTGACCCCTGAACGTTTCGACGCCATCCACTACGGCGGCATGGCCGGCTACAAGCTCGCCATCCTGCTGCTGAATCTCGCGCCCTATCTGGCCCTAAGGCTCGCCGCCTGAGAGGGCGGTTGACAAAAGACGGCCAACGGACGATATTCCGCCCACGCTTCGCAACCCGCCCGGAAAGGAACCCCCATGGAAGCCGCCGACAATTCCCCGCCCTCCTCCCTCGACCCGGTGGCCGAGGGGCTCTTCAACTTCGCCCTCGACCGCGAGGACGTGAAATGGCTGGTGGAAAACCTCCCCGCCGGGACAGAGGCCGAGGCCAACACCGTGGAGTATGAACTCCAGTTGGTGAAGATCATCTTCGTCGGCTGGGCCATCCTCTACGCCCTGGAGGAGAGCCCCTTCCGCCAGGCCCTGGCCGAGCAGTACTGGCAGGCGGTCCACGAGCTGGCCGCCAACGTCTCCCACACCACCGGCCTGATGATCGGCAAGGAGGTCGATTACTTCGCCGCGATGCGCGAACGGCTCGACCGCTACCTCGGCAGCCTGCAGCGGGACAACGGCGCCGACCCGGCCGGCGTGGTGGGCCGCGAGTTCGCGCTCTGCTGCGGCGTGCCGGACGATCTCCTCACCGCCATGACCGGCTCCCGCCTCTTTGTCTCCACCCTGAGCCGGGTGCGGGAGTTTCTCGCCGCCGTCACCGAAAACGGGCCGGCCAAGCCCCACTGAGCCGGCCAGCGCAACCTCTTTTGTCCCCTTTTTGTCCCACTCCACAATTTCCTACCCCTCTTTGCGCAAGAGTTGTACAGTGGGACGGTTGCGCCGGCATTTCGCCCGGCCGCCAACAAAAACCGTGAATCGCCTGGACGGAGCGAGATGCCCGTGAAACTGCCGAATTTCCCCTTTTCGCGAAACAAGCGCCTCCCCATGGTGGCGGCCGTGCTGCTGGCGGTGGTCGTGGTGCTGGCCGGGGTCAAGGCCCTGCAGGTCCGCGCCATGCTGGAGCGCAAAAAACATTTCGTCCCGCCGCCCGAGGTGGTAACGAGCGCCACGGTCAGGAGCGAGGTCTGGGAAAACGCGCTAAAGGCCGTGGGTTCGCTCGCCGCCGTGCAGGGGGTTACCGTGGCCGCCGAGACCGGCGGCAAGGTGGTGCGCATCGCCTTTGTCCCCGGCGCCAGGGTCAGGGCCGGCGAGATCCTCATCCAGCAGGACAGCGCCGCCGAGGAGGCTCAATTGCGCGCCGCGGTCACCGCGGCCGACCTGGCCCGGATCAACCTGGAACGCTACAAGGGGCTGCTCGCCACCCACAGCATCGCCCAGGTCACCTACGACAACGCCGAGGCCCAGTACAAGCAGGCAGTGGCCCAGGCCGACGCCATCCGCGCCGCCATCGCCAAGAAACACATCCGCGCTCCCTTTGCCGGCCGGCTCGGCATCCGGCTCGTCAACCTCGGCCAGGTGCTGCAGGAGGGAGATCCGGTGGTGACGCTGCAGGCTCTGGACCCGATCTTCGTCAACTTCCAGCTGCCGCAGCAGGAGCTGGCCCGGGTCCGGATCGGCATGACCGTCAGGATCACCGCCGATACCCTGCCCGACAAGGCGGTGGAAGGAAAGATCACCACCATCAACCCCGAGGTGGACAGCGCCACCCGCAACATCCGGCTCCAGGCCACGGTGAAGAACCAGGACGAGGCGCTGCGGCCCGGCATGTTCGCCGAGGTCCAGGCGATCCTGCCGGAGGAGGGCCAGATGCTGGCCATCCCCGCCACGGCGGTCCTTGCCGCCCCCTATGGCGATTCGGTCTTCGTTATCGAGACGAAAAAGGACGAACAAAGCGGCGGAACCGCCATGGCGGTGCGCCAGCAGTTCGTGCGCCTCGGCGCCAAGCGCGGCGACTTCGTCGCCGTGATCTCCGGCCTCAGCGAGGGCCAGACCGTGGTCAGCTCCGGGGTCTTCAAACTCAGGAACGGCCAGGCGGTGAAGGTGGACAACACCCTTGCCCCCCAATTCCAGCTCGCGCCCAAACCCAGTGAAGGCTGATCCCTCCCCGAGCGCGCCATGAAGTTCACCGACCTCTTCATC
>JBFLYY010000031.1:0-2158 GCA_040756495.1 Thermodesulfobacteriota bacterium
GTTCGTCGGCCGCCTCCGCCACCGTGGTCGCCTCGAGGCTTGCCGCCTTGAGGAGCATGGGCAGGTTCACTCCGGCGATGACCGCGCCATCCCTGCCGGTCAGCACCTCCTGCGCCACGTTGCTGCTGGTGCCGCCGAGGATGTCGGTGAGGATCAGCACGCCGCCCCCCTGATCCACCTCGGACGCGGCGGCAGCGAGGGCTATGCGGATTTTTTCTCTCCGGTCGGCAAAGGGACGCTCCCCTGCCGGCGCCGGCTGCATCTCGCCCATGAAGGGCACCTCCACGGCCCGAAAACGATCCAGCCGTTCCCCCAGGATATAGCGCGCCACCCGCAACAGCTCCTCACCGAGTCTGCCGTGGGTGACGACGACGAAGCCGGGTCTGCTGGCGGGGGCGGTGTCTGCCATGGTGGCCGCGCCGGATCAGCGGATGACCGTGAGGTGCTGGAGATAGGCGTCGAGGTTCTTGAAGCTGCAGCCGTAGGTTTCTAACGGCTCGCTCTTGCCTCTGACCGTGAAGCGGTGGGGGGTGAAGTGGGGGGCGAGGTCGGCGAGGTGGGCCGCGGCCTCGGCGCCCATGATGAGGTCGAGCCCTTGTTCGGCATTGGTCTGGGACTCCAGGCGGAAGGCGACGTTGACCACGTCGCCCACCACGGTGAAATCGCGTTTGCCGTTGACGCCGATGTTGCCGACCATGGCCTCGCCGGTGTTCAGCGCCGCGCCGATCTTGAGCGGCCAGGGCAGTTCCGGATAACTCTTTTTGAGGCCGTGGGTGAAGGCGGCGATGGCGAGCGCGGTGCGGAGTGCCTGGCGGATGGCGTGGGCCGTGCCGCTGCCGCCGGACCAGAGGGCCATGACCGCGTCGCCGATGAATTTGTCCACCATGCCTTCGTGGCGGCCGACGATCTGGCTCACCCCGGCGGTCCAGCTCTGGAGCAGGGCCGAAACCTTGCGGTCGCCCAACAGCTCGGAGAGTTTGGTGTAGTCGTGGATGTCGCAGATGAGGATGGTGACCGTCTCCTTTTCGACAAAGGCCACGGTGCGTTCCTCCGCCGCGCCATAGACCGTGGGGCTGGTCATTTCCTCCTCGCCGCTCTGCGCAAAGAGAAGCACCGTCTTGCCGATGCCGATCCGGTCGCCGGGGTGGAGGCGGGTGGGGGTGAGGACGCGGCGGCCGTTGACCATGGTGCCGTTGGCGCTGCCGAGATCGATGAGATTGTGGCGGCCGTTCGACTCCACCTGGATCATCGCGTGTCTGCGCGAGACCCAGGAGAAGGGGAGGAGGATGTCGTTGCCCTGTTCGCGGCCGATGGTGTATGTGGCCTTGGCCCGGAGATCCCAGGCGTGCTGCTGGTTGCCGGTGCCGTCGAGCAGGGCGAGGGTGGCGCTGTTGTCGGCTGGTGGCGTCATCCTACCGGGCCTTGAGCATCCCGATCACTTCTTCCGGTTCCGGGAAGCGTTTTTCCTGGTGTTTCGAGAAGAGGAGCGTGCCGTCCACGGCTATGTCGTAGATGCCGCCGCCGCCGGCAATCAATTCCACCTCTGCCTTGAACTCCTTCTTGAGCGCGTCCTCCAGCCTGGAGGCCCGGGGCAGGTAGTTTCACTGGGAACAGTAGGTGATGGTGATCTTCATGGAAATCTCCTTGCTATTTCGGCCGTTCCGGGGAAACTGGAACGGAGGCGGGGCTGCCCGCCCGTTCGAACTACTATAGCAGAAAGGTATTGCGGGATTCCAGCGAATGATGGGGGATGAGGTTTCTTTCCGGATGGGCGGGCAGAAAGGGCACACGGCGGCGGGGTGGTTGCCGGCCACGGCCGCCGAGCTGGCCGGACGCGGCTGGGAGGCGGTGGACGTGGTGCTCGTCACGGGCGACGCCTATGTGGACCATCCCTCCTTTGGCGTGGCCCTCATCGGCCGCTGGCTCGAAGCGCACGGCTATCGGGTGGCGATCCTCGCCCAGCCGCGCCACGACCGGCCCGACGATTTTCGCCGCTTCGGCCGTCCCCGCCTCTTTTACGGCATCACCGCCGGCAACCTCGATTCCATTGTGGCCAACTACACCGGCAACGCCAAGGTGCGCGACCGGGACGACTACTCGCCGGACGGCAACCCTTACTTCGGCGAAGAGGCAGGCAGGAAGGCGCGGCGCCGGCCGG
>JBFLYY010000032.1:0-4958 GCA_040756495.1 Thermodesulfobacteriota bacterium
CGGTTCCATCGCGGCGGCGGTGCAAAAAGTCCGGGCGTACGCGCCCAAGGCGCTCACCGTCGAGGTGGAGTGTGAAACCCTGGCCCAGGTGCGGGAGGCCCTGGCAGCCAGGGCCGACATCATCATGCTCGACAACATGACCCCGGCCGCCATGCGCAAGGCCGTGGCCCTGGTGGGGAAACAGGCCACCACCGAGGCCTCGGGCGGGGTCAACCTCAAGAACGTCCGCCGCATCGCCGAGACCGGGGTCGATACCATCTCCATCGGCGCCCTCACCCACTCGGCGCCGGCGATGGACATCAGCATGGAACTCCTCGCCGGCTGACCCTCCCCTGCCCTGTTCAACTTTTTTCGCCGACTGCCGATACGCTGGTATCACCAATCCGTACGGAGGGAACCATGCGGATCAGCAACGCCAATGTGGCGCTTGCCAGCGCCCACACTTACCGCGAAGAACAGGTCGAGGAAGAATCGTTTCGTCTCTGGGTGGGCAACGAGCGCCCCGATTTCGGGGGGGATGGTCCGGCCTCAAGTCCCTTAACCGATCTCGTCACCCTCTCCCGGGAGGCACTCGACAGACAGCGACTGGTGGCGCACGCAGGAAACAGCGCCGAGGTCGAAGCCTCCGCGCCAATCGAGGAAGACCCGAAACTCCACGCCATCCGCCTCATCCTCGAGGCCCTCACCGGCAGGAAGATCAAGGTCGCGGAATTTACCCCCACCGAGGCTGCCGCGCCGGGCGCTCCTTCGGCTGCCGCTGCCGCCGACACGTCGCCGCAGCGGCAGGGCTGGGGGCTCGAATACGACTACCATGAGGTCTATCGGGAGGTGGAAACCCTCCAGTTTGCCGCCAGCGGCGAGATCCGCACCGCGGACGGCCGGAGCGTCCGCTTCAGCCTGGAACTGGCCATGCAACGGGAGTTCGTGCAGGAGACCCATATCTCGATCCGGGCCGGCGACGCCCTGCTGGTGGACCCGCTGGTGGTCAACTTCGGCGGCACCGCCGCGCAACTGAGCGACCAGCGTTTTCTCTTCGACCTCGATCTGGACGGCGTGGCCGACGAAATGCCCTCTCTTGCCCCTGGCAGCGGCTTCCTGGCCCTGGACCGCAACGGAGACGGCATCGTCAACAACGGCGGCGAACTCCTTGGCCCGGCCACGGGCAACGGCTTTGCCGAACTCAGGGGGCTGGACAGCGACGCGAATGGCTGGCTCGACGAGAACGATCCGCTGTTCGAGAAACTGCGCATCTGGATGAAGGATGCCGCCGGCAACGACGCCCTCTCCACCCTGCGGGAAAAGGGGATCGGCGCCCTGCTGCTCGATGCGGCCGCCACGCCCTTCTCGCTCACCGGCCAGGCCAACGCCCTCCTGGGGCGGGTGCGCGAAAGCTCGATCTACCTCGCCGAATCCGGCGGGATCGGCACCATCCAGGAGGTGGACGTGGCGGTGTAGCCGTTCACCCCTCGATGGCCTTCTTGAGGGTCGCGGCCAGCCCGGCGATGGTGTAGGGCTTCTGCAGGAACTCCTTGACCCCCAGGGCCAGGATCTCATCGACCCGGTTATCCTTCCGGAAGCCCGAGGCGAGCACCACCTTCACCCCCGGGTCGATCTTTTGCATTTCCAGAAAGGCCTCCCGGCCGGACATGACCGGCATGGCCATGTCGAGCAGCACGGCGCTGATCCGGTCGCGATGTTCCCGGAACAGGGTTACCCCCTCCCGGCCATTGGCCGCGGTGAGTACCGTGTAGCCCACGGTGCGCAGCACCTCCTCCGCCATGGCCCGGACCACGTCGTCGTCGTCCACCAGCAGGATTACCCCCTCCCCGCCCGCCACCACGGACTTCTCCTCCGGCGTTCCCATCATCTCCGTCCGACTCAACTGGGGGAGATAGACATTGAAGGTGGAGCCCAGGCCGGGTTCCGAATAGACGTCGATGAAGCCCTGCTGCTGGCGCACGATGTTGTACACCATGGCCAGGCCGAGACCGGTGCCCTTGCCCTGCTCCTTGGTGGTGAAGAAGGGATCGAAGATCTTGGCAACGGTCCTGGTGTCCATGCCGACGCCGGTATCGTTCACCGAGATCTTCCAATAGGGCGTCTCCGTCGCCTCGGGGTGCTTGTAGCGAAACGCCTCGTCGGCCACCACCGGCTCGACGGCCACGGTCAGAACGCCACCCCAGGACGAATCGCCCCGCATGATGGTCATGGCATGCGCCGCATTGATGCAGAGATTCAGCAAGACCTGTTCGATCTCCGTGGGATCGGCGAGCACACAGGCCGGCGTCTCGAAGGGCTGCAGCATCAGCTGCACCGACTTGTCGAAGGTGTTTTCCGCGATTTTACGGACGTGCTTGATGGAAAGATTCAGATCCACCGCCACCAGATCGGCCTGCTGCTTGCGCGAGAGGGTCAGCAGCTGACGGACCATGTCCACGGCCCGCTGGCCCGCGGTTTCCATGCGGTCCAGGTGGTCGCGGATTTCGGCGGCCGGCACTCCCTCGCGCTGGCGGTTGAGCTTGTAGCGGAGCAGCGAGAGGTTGCCCAGAATGCCGGCCAGCACGTTGTTGAAATCGTGGGCCAGCCCGCCGGCCAAGGTGCCGATGGACTCCATCTTCTGGGCCTGGCGCAGTTGCTGTTCCTTGCGCTCCAGTTCGGTCACGTCGTCGAGGCGGATGGCGACCCCCTCCACGCCGTTGGCGACCAGGGGGAAAAAGGTCAGGTTGTAGAAGCGTTCGTCGTCGTCCGTGAGGCGTTCCCGATGGAGCTTGATCGGCTTGCGGTTGCGGTTGCTGGCATCGACCTGGTCGAAGTATTTGTCGAAGAGCGGCGCCACCTCGGAGATTTTTTTTCCGATGGCCTCCTGCGGCGGGATGCCGGTTATCTCGCTGGCCGCGGTGTTCCACTGGGTCACCACCGTGTCGTGATCCAGGGTGATCAGCATGGAGGGCATGGATTCGATGATGTTGTTGAGATAGTTGCGCATTCGGGCGATTTCCTGCTCGGCGCGCTTCTGGGCGGTGATGTCGCGGACCATCCCTTCGTACTTGTGCACGTTGCCCTCGATGCCCACGATGGCGTGACAGGTCAGCGCCACCGTGGCCGGGGTGCTGTCGTTTTTGAGCAGGACCACCTCGAAATCCTTGACATATTTCCGGGCCGCCATCCCTTCCCTGAAGCGGGCAAAGGTCTCCTCGTTTTCAAAGATGCTGCCAAAGAGGTTCCTGCCGATCATGGCCTCGCGGGAGCCCCCGCCCAGAATGGCAAGGAAGGCCGGATTGACGTCCAGCAGCTCGCCCTTGCCGTTGGCCACGAAGATGCCCTCCATGGCGCGTTCGAAGAGGTGGCGGAATTTTTTTTCCGAGTTCTGCAACGCCAGCTCGCGGGAGGCGATGGTGCCGGCCATCACGCGCAGGGTCTTGGAAAAGCGCTCCAGTTCGTAAACCCCGCGGGGAAACGGGATCTGGACGTTGAAATCCCCGCCGCTGATGCTGTCGGTCACCTGGATGAAGCGCCGCAGCGGATCGCACATCCGCTGGGCGAGCAGGGTGCCGAGCAAAACGGCAAAGGCCCAGAAGACAACCCCGGTGAGGGCGGCGTTCCGCTGGATGGTGCGGAGATGGGCCAATCCAGGTTTCATGGAGAGGAAAACCCGGGTTCGCCCCAGCACCGTGTCGCCAACGGTGATGGGCGCCGTCATCACCAGTTGCTTCCGGTCGTCGTCGATCTTGACCGAGAGGTCGCCGTGCCGGGACACGTCGGTGCCGGGCGGCTCTTCCGCCATCCGGGTGCCGAGCAGCCCCACCTCGGAGGCCGCCAGGATGTTCCCCTGGCGATCCGCGATCTGGATGGCATCGACGTTGGCGCGGGAAGAACACTCCCGCACGAACTCCTGCAGGGGGGCGTAGTCTTCCGTGATCAGATCGTCGGCCACGGAAAAGGAGGTGTTCATGGCGATGGTCTTGCCATAGGTGGTGAGACTGTCGATGGAATGCTGCTGAAACAGCCGGGAATAGAGGACGATCAGCGCCGCGGTCAGCAGCAGGGTCACCACCGTGCAGTAGAGGATCAGATGGGTGCGCAGACGGAAGGATGGCATCAATGGCGCCTGAGATATTCGCTGTCCTTGATGACCTGGTAGAACGGCTCGTAGTCGGCCGCGGTGGCGGCGACGACCCCGTTGATCTGCAGGCTCTTGAGGATGGCCAGGTCCGCCGGCCGTTCCGGCGAAAGTGCGGTGAGTTCCTCGCGGATGACGGCCACGGCCCGGGGTTCCATGTCGCTTCGGACCACAAAGGGAAACTGGGGGATCTCGGCGGAGCGCGCCACCACCCGGAACTGTTTTCGGATCGGGGCGAAATCCTTCGTCTCCAGGGCGTCGAGCCGGATAAGGCCGGCATCGTACTGCCGGTTGAGCACGCCGTAGAGGATCGAGTCGAGTTTGCCGAGAAAAAGGATCTCCACCTCCCGGCTCGGGTCGATCTTCCTGGCGGTCAGCAGATCCTTGAAGAACATGTAGCCGGCATAGGAGTGTTCGCCGATGGCGGCGATCTTTTTCCCGCGGCACTGGTCGATGGAGGTGATGGGGCTGTCCTGGCGGACGATCATCCCGCCCCAGAAGTTGGGGACACCCTTGGCGACCACACTGTAGCCGACCGGCAACATCTTGTAGTAGACGGTCACGGCGGGGAGGGCCAGATCGTACTCCCTGGCCAGCCCTCTGGTGAGGAAGGTGGCCGCGTCGGGCGCCGAAACCAGTTGCACCTTTTTGCCGAGCCTTTTTTCCAGACGGGCGGCAACAGGGCCAAAGGCCTCGACCACGTTCTTGGGGGACTTGTAAGGGAAAACGGCGAACTTGAGCACCTGTTGCGACTTTTCCTGGGCCGGGGCGGCCGGAACGGTCACCAGCCCCCCCAGCAGCAGAACCAGAAACAGCTGCACCGCCATTCGCCTTGCTC
>JBFLYY010000033.1:0-7506 GCA_040756495.1 Thermodesulfobacteriota bacterium
GGCCTGGGCCCTGGCCGAGGAGGCCGTGGCCATGACCCCGCCGGTGGCCGACGCCACCTGGTGGAAGTGGCCGCTCCTGCTGCTGGTGGTCACCTTTGTCATGGGGATCATCGCGGTGTTGGGCGGGGTTGGCGGCGGCGTGCTCTTCGTGCCGATCATCAGCGGCTTTTTCCCCTTCCATCTCGACTTTGTCCGCGGCGCCGGCCTGCTCGTCGCCCTTTCCGGCGCCCTGGCCGCCGGCCCCGGTCTTTTGAAGTCCAACCTGGCGAGCCTGCGCCTCTCCATTCCGGTGGCGCTCATCGCCGCGACCATGGCCATTGTCGGCGCCATGGTGGGTCTGGCCCTGCCGACCCACATCGTCCAGCTCGCCCTGGGCGGCACCATCCTCGGCATCGTCGTCATCATGCTCACCGCCAAGAAGAGCGCGGTGCCCGACGTGCCGGCGGCGGACAACCTCTCCTCGGCCCTGCGCATCTGCGGCATCTACCATGATCCGGCGATGAACCAGGACATCAACTGGAAGATCCACCGCACCCCGGCGGGACTCGCCACCTTCATCATCATCGGCTTCATGGCCGGCATGTTCGGCCTTGGCGCCGGCTGGGCCAACGTGCCGGTCTTGAACCTGATGATGGGCGCGCCGCTCAAGATCTCGGTGGCCACCTCCAAGTTCCTCCTCTCCATCACCGACACCTCCGCCGCCTGGATCTACATGAACAAGGGCTGCGTCATTCCGATGATGGTGGTGCCCTCGCTCATCGGCATCATGCTCGGTTCCTTTGTCGGCGTGCGGCTCCTGAAGGTGGCCAAGCCCACCTTCATCCGCTGGATGGTCATCGCCATCCTCGCCTTTGCAGGCCTCAAGGCCCTGCACAAGGGGCTGACCGTCATGGGCATCCTCTAATCGCGAACGCACAAGGAGAACCGGAAATGACTACCGAAATCACCAAAGAAGCCACCGTCGAGCAGCTCCTCTACGCCAGCATCCTGGAAAAGGGCATGTACTTCGGGCTGCTCTCCATGATTATCACCTTCGCCCTCTACGTCTCCGGCATCATGCCCTCGGTGGTGCCGCTTTCCGAGATCGCCAACTACTGGAACATGCCGGTGGGCGACTATCTCACGGCGATCAACCAGAACTTCCTCCAGTGGGAACATGCCCCCACTGGCTGGGCGTGGCTCTCCCTGCTCGGCAAGGGCGACTTCCTGAACTTCCTGCCCATTGCCGTCCTCTCCGGCGTCACCATCCTCTGCTACGTGGCCATCGTGCCGGGCCTGTTCAAACGCGGCGACAAGGCCATGGGGCTGATGGCCCTGGCCACCGCGATCGTTCTCTTTCTCGCGGCCAGCGGCATCGTGGGAGGCGGCGCCCACTGAGCAAAGGATCAGTCCCGTACGTCTTCTCTGTCCCATGGGAGAGATGGGGACTGTTGCAGAGTCGTTCACCAAAGGCCGGCGGATTTTCCGCCGGCCTTTTTTTTCGGGAATCCCTTGACAGGAGCCCTCCGGGCCAGCACAATTCCTCCCGGAGGAACGCCGACCATGAAGCGACACATCAGCCTGCTCCAGGAATTTTCCGTCCCGCTCGTCTCCGGGGTTCTCGTTGCCCTGGCCTGGGCCAACCTGGCCCCGGCGGAGTACCACCGCTTCGTTCACGATCCGCTCTTCGGCTCGCTCAGCTTTCACTTCCTCACCAACGACCTCTTCATGGTGCTCTTCTTCGGCATCGCCGCCGTGGAGATCACCGAAAGCTGCCTGCCCGGCGGCGACCTCTATCCCCTGCGCCGGGCGGTCAACCCGCTGCTCGCCACCCTGGGCGGAGTGGTGGGGCCGGTGCTGGTTTTTCTCGCCCTGAACGCCGCGATCGGCAATCCTTCACTCCTTCGGGGCTGGGGCATCCCCACGGCCACCGACATCGCCCTGGCCTGGCTCGCCGCCGGCCTGATCTTCGGCCGCAAACATCCGGCCATCTCCTTTCTCCTGCTCCTGGCCATTGCCGACGACGCCATCGGGCTCGTCATCATCGCCCTCTTCTATCCCGACCCGGCCCATCCGGTGGCGCCGATCTGGCTCGTGCTCACCGGTCTCGGCATGGGGGTCGCCTATCTGCTCCGGCGGCGGATGGTCAACACCTATTGGCCCTACGTGGTTCTGGGAGGGGGGCTGAGCTGGGCCGGCCTCTTCAAGGCCCACATCCACCCGGCCCTGGCCCTGGTCTTCGTGGTGCCCTTCCTGCCCCACCCGCCCAGGGAACACAAGCACCTCTTCGAGGACGACCCGCGCGACCTCACGCCGCTGGCGAGCTTTGAGCACGAATGGAAGGTGGTGGTCGATTTCGGCCTCTTCATGTTCGGCCTGGCCAATGCCGGGGTGGAGTTCGCCGCCATCGGGGTGCCGACCTGGCTGGTCCTGACCTCGCTGGCAATGGGCAAGACCGGCGGCATCTTCACCATGGGCTGGCTGGGCGCCAGGCTCGGCTATCCGCTGCCGCACCGGATCCACAAAAAGGAGCTGTTCGTCATCGGCCTGGTGGGCGGCATCGGCATGACCGTGGCCCTCTTTGTGGCCGGCGAGGCCTACACCGACCCGGTGGTGCAGGGCGCGGCCAAGATGGGCGCGCTCTTCAGTTCGGGCTGCGCCGTGATCGCCCTCGTTGCCAGTCGGCTGCTCAGGATGCGCCGCCTCCCCTGAAGACAACGCCGTTGGTACGTGATTTCGCTTGCCGTGGAAAAACCCTTATGGCAAAGACAGGACAAAGAAAGCGGCTCTCGGCTCAAACCCAACACCGCCACGGGGAGACCATGTACGACACCGGCCAGCCACACCCCCACCGGCCAGCCGCCAGCAGGCGCGCCCGGCAACAGGGCTTTTCCTTCCTGGAGATCCTCGTCTGCCTGATCATCGCGGGCTTTCTCGCCGCGCTGATCGGGCCTCGCCTCTTTGGCACGCTGGTGGGCACCCGGCCGGACGTGGCCAGAACCCATATCGAGATGCTCCAGAAGGCGCTTGACGCCTACCGCCGCGATGTCGGCCGCTACCCGAGCGAACAGGAGGGGCTGGGCGCCCTGATGCAGAACCCGGGGGCCGAGAAATGGCATGGCCCCTATCTCAAGAAGGAAGTGCCCCTCGATCCGTGGGGCTACCCGTACCACTACCGGAATCCCGGTCAGCACGGCAGAATCGACCTCTTTTCCTACGGCGACGACAACAAGGCAGGCGGCGGCAAGGAAAACGCCGACATCGGCAACTGGTAAGAAGAACGGTTACGGCGCGGCGGCGTTGCCGGCTACGAGATCCGCGACCTTGCCCCCGACCAGCGGCGCCAGCACCGCGCTGCCGCCCCGGGCATAGAAGGGCGAGGTCGAGGACTTCATGACGTAGGTGCCGCCGAGGGCCCCCTTCTCCTCCCTGGCGCCCACCGCAAGCGTCACCGTCCCCTCCCTGGTGGCGAGAACGAGGGTGGCCAGCGGCCGTGTCAGCCCATATTCCGGCCTCTCCTCCTGGCCAAGGTAGTCGGTCAGCGCGATGCGGCTCGCCGCCGTGACGAACGCCTGCACCTTGGCCCCATCCAGGGCGGAGCCCGCGCCACCTTCGGCCAGCCGCCAGCCCTTCTCACCCTTGACCAGGCGGAACGCGCCGGCGGAATTGACGAGGCGGATCTCCCGCAGCGCCTCGGGGTTGACAGCCACATACTCCCGCGCAAGCCAGAACTTTTCGTCCGCCGGCACCTGCCAGCCCGCCAGCTCGTTCACCAGGTACACCTTGTCGTCGCCCTCGGCCCGCACATGGACGCTGGTGTAATTCGGCGAGGAGCCGAGATAGAGGATGCGCTCGCCGCCGGCCGTCAGGGTCAGGGTGACCTTCTGGCCAAAGCGGCTGGGGCCCACCTGGAACCGGTTGTGCGCCTCCCCGGTCTGGGCCACCAGCCGGTCGGAACGCAGGCCAACGAGGCGGGTCAGCAGATTCTCGATCTTGTCGCGATCCGCCGGATAGTGCGGCGGACTCTCCACCACCCACCCCTTGCCCTGGCGACTGACCGAGAGCGTGCGGCCATCGGCGGTGGCCACCGTGAGCCGGGCCACGGCCTCGGGCTTCAAGCCCTCGAAGAAGACCTTGGCCGCGCCGCCCTGCGGCCGCGGCATGAACACGATAGCGATCAGCACCACCTGGAGGCACAAGAGGCCCAGCAAGATCCGATTCCGTTTCGTCAGCATGGCGGTCACCTCAGGAAACCACGTCGTCGAGTTGCAGCGGCTGCTCCCGGTGGCGGCGGCGGTAGCCGTACCAGCTCACGCCAACAAGCGCCGCCAGGGCGAGGCCGTAGTTGAGCCACTCCCAGAAGGCCTGGGCCCGGCGCACCATCGGGTAGAGCAACCGGGTATGGGCGCCGCGGGAACGGATGGAGAGCAACGCCTCGTCCTCCACCGACCAGTCCACGATGTTCTGCACCAGGGCCAGGCTGTTCATGAAGCGCTCCTGACCCGTGGCCTGGGCCATGGAGATGACCGCATCGCTCACGAACTCGGAGGAGCCCACCACCACGAGACGGGCGTTCTCCGCCGACTTGGCGGCCACCGGCGCCAGGGTCACCTGCTCCGGCGCGTTCTTGCCGGGGGCAGATGGCTGCGCCTTGCCCTGCCGCGGGTCGGGCCGCTCGGCAAAATAGCTCGGGAAGGTGCCGGTCATGGAAACGGCGAGGGTGCGCTTCTGGACATCCTCGCCGACGGGGAAGCCGTACTGCGGGTAGCGGCGGAAATCGGGCTGGATGCTCGTGTCGCGGAAGAGCCAGGCCGAGGGGCTCGACTCGAGCACCACCGTTGTCTTGCGGCCCGCGAGCTTTTCCTTGTTGAGCAGGAGCGGCGAGGCCCAGTTCAGGGTCACCGCCGGCAGGTTCGCCACGACGGGACTCTGGCGGTTCATGCCGCTTGTCCGCACATCGACGAAGAAGGGATAGGCGACGTGCTTGATCTCCTGGACGGTCACCCCGCCGATATCGCGGTTGACCGGGACCGGGAAGGGCTCATTCTGCTTGTCCATGACCAGGGTCTGGTCGATGGTGACGCCGTAGCGGGTCAAGAGATCACCCACCCCCCCCTGGACCGGCTTGAGGGCGAGATTCTGGGCGCCCGGGGGCAGGTCGAGCTGGTAGGAACCGGCAAGCACCACCACGCTGCCGCCCCGCATGAGGTACTGGTCCACGGCAAAGCGCTCGAGTTCGCTCATCTGCTGCGGGGCCACGAGGAGCAGCACGTCGATCTCGCCGCCCACCTGGCCGCTTCCGAGGTTGACCGGCTCCAGGTTGTAGTTCTCCCGCAACACCTGCTGGAACATCTGGTACTGCTGGCGCGGCTGCATCACGCCGCCGAACTCGGGGTGCGGAGTCCAGATGCCAATGGTCTTCAAGAACCCCGAGGAGGTGCGCTTGATCGCCGCCTCGATCTCCTGGCGGATGGCCACCGCGTTCATCTCCGGGGCGAGCGGGATCGCCTCCGCCTTGTCGCCCGCCTTGAGAAGAAGGGCGAGGTAGAAGCTCTGCTCCGAGAGGAGCGAGGCGCGCAGGGGACGGACCCCGAACTGCTGGCTCACCCCCTGGCGGTTGATGCCGGAGGCGGGATCATCGGGGTCGATCCAGACGAGGTTCAGTTTGCCGCCCGACTCCTTGGCCAACCCCTCGGCTGCCTCGCGGATCTGCTGCGGCAGATCGGCCACCGCCTTGGGCAGAGAGGCCGGGGTGACGATGGCGGTGAGGGTGAAGGGTTTGGCGGCCCGGGCAAAGACGGTATCGATGCCCTGGAAGCCGTAGAGCACCTTCTTCACCGTGCGGGTCAGGTCGTACTCGAGATTGCGCAGCCCCACCTCCATCTGGCCGTCGGGCCGGGGCTTGATCTCGATGAGGTCGTCAAATCCCAGGGTCACGAACTGGTCGCCGTACTTGACGAGGATGTTGAAGTAGGAGTTGACCACCGAGGCCTCGTAGCGGCCCGCCACCTGGAAGGGGACCGGCTTGATGTTGTAGAGCTGGTTCGCCTCGCTCTCGGCGGCCTCGTCGTTGCGCGGGTCGATGAAGCTCACCTGCACCTTGCCCTTGCCGGCCACGCCGTACTCCTGAAGCACGTCGCGGATCTGCGGCACCAGGGGGGCGAGCAGGGGATGGGTCTTTTCGCTGAAATAGCCGCGGACGACGAGGGGTTCCTGCAACTCGCCAAGGAGCTGGCGGGTGACCGGCGAGATGGAGAATTTGCGGTCCGCGGTGAGATCGAGGCGCAGGGTGTGGACCGAATTGAGCCAGAGGTTGGCCGCCAGCAGGTTGGCCCCCACGAGAACCAGGGCGATCTTCACCTGGCGGCGGTGACCGGCCGTGGCCGCCCCCTGGCTCCAGCGCTGGCTCTCCAGCGAGAGCGTGTTGCACCAGAGGAAGAAGAAGGTGAGGGAGCCGTAGTAAACCAGGTCGCGCAGGTCGACGACCCCGCGCTCGATGTTCGCAAAACGGCTGCCCGTGCCCAGGCTTCGCAATACCTCGCCGGCATCGTTGCCGAAGAAGGTGGTGAGCCCCGAGGAGCCGAGGAGGTAGCAGAAGCCGCAGGCGAGCACGGTGACAAGCAGGGCCACGATCTGGTTGTCGGTGCGGGAGGAGACAAAGAGGCCGATGGCGATGTAGGCCGCGGCCATGAAAAGGACGCCGAGGTAGCCGCCAATGACCGGCCCCCAGTCCAGGTTGCCCATGAAGGAGACGGTGAGGGGCAGGCCGAGGGTGAAGGCCAGGGCCAGGCCGATCAGGGCCAGCACTGCCAGGAACTTGCCCGCCACCAGATGGCCGAGGCGCACCGGCAGGGTGAGGAGCACCTCCAAGGTGCCCATGCGCTGCTCCTCGCTCCACTGCCGCATGGTGAGCGCGGCGGAGAGGAAGATCATGAGAAGGGGCATCCAGCGGAAGAGGGGCCGGATGTCGGCGAGGTTGCGGGCAAAGAAGGTTTCGAGCCAGAAGAAGGAGTAGAGGGCGGCAAGCAGGAAGGCACCGATGAAGATCGCCGCCATGGGCGAGCCGAAATAGGCCTTGAGTTCCTTCTTGGCAACGGCCAGCGACTGATGCATCATGCCCCTCCCCCGGCCGTGGCCAGCTCGTTGAAGACCGCCTCCAGCGTCCGCACGTCGCGGTACAGCTCGCTGAGGGGCCAGTTGTTCTCCCGGGCCAGCTGGTAGATCTCCGGGCAGAGGTCGCGCTCCGTGGCGCCGTGGACCCGATAGGTGATCTGCCCGTTGTGGCGCTCCACCACCTCGGCGTGCTTCACCCCGGCAAGGGCGGTGAGGCCGGCCAGAACCCCTTCCGTCTCCGCGGCCGCGGCGATGCTCACCACCGCGTCGCTGGTGGCGGCAAGGTCGGCAAGCCTGGCATCGGCCTTGACCTCGCCGCGCATGATGATGATCGCCCGGTCGCAGGTCGCCTCCACCTCGGAGAGGATGTGGGTCGAGACGAGGACCGTGCTCCGGGCCGCGAGCCGCTTGATG
>JBFLYY010000034.1:0-2028 GCA_040756495.1 Thermodesulfobacteriota bacterium
GGCACCAGGGTGGCGCCCTGCTCCTTCACCTTGCCGATGAGCTTGCGGATCTCCTGGCGATTGAGCAGTAGCTTCCGGAGCCGCAACGGGTCCGGCGCCGCAAGGTTCGCATAGACATAGGGCGAGATATGCACGTTGTAAAGGAAGACCTCGTTGTTCTTGATCTGTGCATAACCGTCCGTGAGATTCGCCTTGCCGGCGCGGAGCGATTTCACCTCTGCCCCGGTCAGGACCATGCCGGTCTCGAAGACCTGCTCGATGGTGTAGTCGTGGTAGGCCTTCTTGTTGGTGCAAACGACCTTGCCGGATACCTGCTTACTCATAAAAAATAACCATGGTCATGGACCTGCGCAAGAAACAAAAAACCCCCTTGCCTCCCGGAGGCTCCTCCGGGTCTGCAAAGGGCGTCTTCTCTCTATACCCGATTTCGCGAAAAAAAACGAGGGGCGCGATTATTCCGCCGCTGTGACCCGCAGCAGCTCATCCACGGTGGTGATGCCGGCACGCACCTTCCGCCAGGCATCCTCGCGGAGGGTGGTCATCCCCTCCTTGATGGCCCGCTTGCGCAGCTCTGCCTCGGATTTGTGGCTGCTGATCATCTGGCGGATGGCGTCGCTCATGGGGAAGATCTCAAAGACCCCGCAACGGCCAAGATACCCGGTATTGCGGCATTTGAGGCAACCGGCACCACGTTGCAACTCGATGGTCCCGATCTCCTCCACCTCGATCCCTAGGGCCGCCAGTTCCGCCGGGGGCACGGTGTAGCTCTCCACGCAATGGGGGCAGATGCGCCGCACCAGACGCTGGGCCATGGCACCGAGCAGGGTGGAGCCCACCAGGAAGGGCTGGGCGCCGAGGTCGAGCAAGCGGCTCACCGAGGAGACCGCATCGTTGGTGTGGAGGGTCGAAAAAACGAGGTGACCGGTGAGGGCGGCCTGGATGGCATTGGTGGCGGTATCGCTGTCGCGGATCTCGCCGATCATGATGATGTCCGGATCCTGGCGCAGGATATTGCGGAGGATCGTGGCAAAGGTGACCCCCACGGCGGGCTGGACGCTGATCTGGTTGAACTCCTCGTGCACCATCTCCACCGGGTCTTCCACGGTGACGATGTTCAGTTCCGGCGAGGCGATCTCCTTGAGCGTCGAATAGAGGGTGGTCGATTTGCCGCTGCCCGTGGGGCCGGTGACCAGAACGATGCCATGGGGCGCGCGGATCAACTCCTGGTAGACGGCCAGATCGTGGTCGGAAAAGCCGATGTCGGACAGATCCTGAAAGAGGATCTCCGGGTCGAGGATGCGGAGCACCGCCTTCTCGCCAAAGGCCACGGGGATGGTCGAAACCCGGATCTCCGCCTCCTTGCCGCCGCGCTCCACCTTGATGCGGCCATCCTGGGGTCGCCGTTTTTCGGCGATGTCGAGGCGAGAGAGGGACTTGATCCGGGAGATCACCGCCGCATGCACTACCTTGGGCAGCTTGTAGACGGTATGCAGGGCGCCGTCGATGCGCAGCCGTACCAGCGACTTGTCGCGCTTGGGTTCGATGTGGATGTCGCTGGCCCGCTGGTCAAAGGCGTAGTTGAAGAGATGATCCACCGCGGTGGTGATGTGGTGGTCGGTGGAGGCGGCCTCCTCGGAGGAGGCGATGCGCACGTACTGTTCCAGGTTGCCCAGATCCACCGCCGGCCCGGCCAGGGAATCCTCCGCCGCCGAGATGGAGGTCTGAAAACCGAAGAACTCCGCCAGCATCCGGCGGATGTCGCTCTTGGTGGAGAGATAGGCCTTGACCTTGAGCTGGCTCGCCCGCTCGATGTCGTCGAGCGCCGCCCGGTTGTCCGGATCGTAGACCGCCACCTCCAAAACCCCGTTCTTGACCGCAATGGGCAGGATGAGGTGCTTGACGGCAAAGGACTTGGGGATGGTTTTGGTGACGATCTTGAGGTCGAGATCCAGAGGGTCGAGCTTCTTGAAGGGCAGGCCCAACTCCTCGGCCACCGCCCGCATGATGAGTTCCTCGGTGAGAGTCTCG
>JBFLYY010000035.1:0-4230 GCA_040756495.1 Thermodesulfobacteriota bacterium
AGTAGGCCTGCATGATACGTTCGGTCATCCGCTTGGTGGCGCCCATGACGTTGGTGGGACGGACCGCCTTGTCGGTGGAGACGAGGATGAATCGCGCCACCCCGTGTTCCACCGAGACGCGGATCAGACGGCGAGTGGCAAAGACGTTGTTGTAGACCCCCTCCCAGGGATTCTTCTCGATCATGGGCACATGCTTGTAGGCCGCGGCGTGGAAGACGATCTCCGGCCGATAATGGGCAAAGATGCTGGAGAGCACCTCCCGATCCTGAACACGGCCCAGCACGGCGACATAGCTGGTAAAGCCATGTTCGTGGAGGATCTCCATTTCCAACTGGTAGAGCTTTTCCTCGCTGGCGTCCCACAGCACCAAAAGGCGCGGGGCGAATTTCAGGATCTGGCGGCAGAGTTCCGAACCGATGGAGCCGCCGGCGCCGGTGACCAAAACGATTTTGCCGCTCAGAATCTCGCCGATTTTTTCCATTTCCAACCGCACGGCGGGCCGGCCGAGCAGATCCTTGTAAGAGACATCGCGGATCGCCTTGATGCTCACCTTGTCGTTGATGATCTCGCCAAGACCGGGCACGGTCTTGTACGGCACGCCAGAGGCGCGGCAGAGATCAACGATTCGCCCCATCTGGTCCCGGGAGGCGGAAGGCATGGCAATGAGGATCTCGTCCGCCTCTGTCTTGTCCAACACCTCCGGAAGCTGCGAGGTGACGGACAAAACGGGAATGCCATGGATACGCTTGCCGGTCTTCAGCGGATCATCGTCCAGAAACCCCACGATCTGGTACGGCAACGAAAGGTTGTCCATGATTTCACGCGTCACCTTCTCCGCCGCATCGCCGGCGCCCATGATCAGGAGCTTCTTGCCGCGCCGAACGTGGTGGGGAAATCCCCTGTGCGACAGGCGGCCGCAGGAGAAGCGCTGATAAAAGAGACGGATCGCAACCCGATGGCCGCTGATGAAAAGAAAGGTGAACACGCCGTCCAACAAAAAGACCGAACGGGAGAACCCCTCGAAGCGGTTGAAGAGGAGCAGGATGGCAAAGGTTGCTGCGGTGGTGGCCACGCTGGCCTTGAGGATGTTGAGAAAATCCACCACCCCGGTATAGCGCCACATCCCGCGATAGAGGTCGAACCAGAAAAAAACAACGATCTTTCCGCTTACCAGCCAGGGCAGAACGGTACGGATCGTCTGCCAGCGGTCGGAAGTAAGATGGCCTTCGAACCTCGCCAGATGGGCAAATACAAGGGCAACCGCCAACAAAAAGATATCGGTCAGCAGAACGAGCCAGAATTTTACGTTTTTCGCCTGTCGCCGGAGGTCGTTCCGCATCAGATGGTCCTTTCCTCTGCTCTTTTCCCCGCTCCAGCCCAAAGACAAAGGGTTACCAGAGGCGTGAGGGCTAACGCGGTCAACCAGACACCGTGCGCGGGCCGGAAGGCTGCACCCAACGCCAACGGAAACAGCCAGCATGTGTTGATAACAAGGACTCCCACGGTGACCTTCTGGTGGCTTTGGAATTTACGGGCAAGTCGCTGATAGGCGTGTGAGCGATGCGCCATGTGCAGCCGTTCTCCGCGGAATGCCCGGACCAGCAAGGTCACCGTGGCATCCACCAGAAACACGCCGAGGAGAATTACCCAGCTCCAGAGACTCATCCGACTGTGCATCGGCCAATACAGGGCACATATTCCCAACACGAATCCGAGAAAACCGCTCCCGGCATCGCCCATGAATATCTTAGCAGGCGGCCAGTTCCAGCGCAAGAAACCAACCACGGCACCGGCAAAAGCAAAGAGGAGGGAGAGATCCGCCCCAGTCCCCACGGCGTGAAGAATCACGGCCGCGCCGAGAAAAACGGTGACCGCCTCAACGCCGGCAAGACCATCGATGCCGTCCATGAAGTTGTACAGATTGACCAGCCAGACGAGGAAAAACACCGCCAGAACCGCCCCCCAGGCCGGCAAGACAATCGTTTCCCGACCGACATCGATGGCTGGCAGACCATCCAGCCAATAAATTGCCCATAGTGCGGCACCACCATGCACCAGCAATCGCCGTGCCGCCGGGACGTGTCTTCGGTCGTCCCAAAAACCGATGAGGGCAACGGCTACGCCTCCACCGACGACGGCCATCGCGAAGGCAGGGGGAAGAAGCCCCTGTTGCCAGAGGAGAAGGCACAACGAAAGAGAAACGGCCACAATGGCCAAACCGCCGCCCCGCGGGGTCGGGATGGTATGGGAACTGCGTTCGTTGGGCCGATCGATCATGCCCAACCGCTCCGCGACATGGCGTTGCAGCATTCCGGTTCCCCACCAGGAAAGCGACAAAGCCGCGCAAAGGAAAACTAACTCCATTGGTGTTCCCGGAAGTATTGAGCGGTTTTTCTCAGCCCCTCATCAACCCCGACAGGCGGCAGCCACCCCAAAAGCCTGCGCGCCTTCCCGCTGTCCACCTGCAACGATCCGCACAGTCGCTGCGCCAGGTCGGCCTTGCCCAGACACCTCAACCCGGCAATCACGATCTTCTGCGGCACAGGGAACAAGCGGGCCGGCCTGTTCAGGGCCGCGGCGGTACGCAGCAGCAATTCGGTGGTGGACAGTTCCTCGCCGTCGCTGACCAGAAATATCTGGTTGGCAGCTGCCGGGTGGTCGATACAGGTGATAATCAGATCAACGAGGTTGTCGAGCGCAACCAGACTGCGTTGGTTGTGGATCGCCCCCAATGGCAACGGAACGCCACGGGCCAACCAGCGCATCATGGCAAAAAAATTGCCTTTGACAGCAGGGCCGTACACCAAGGGGGGGCGGATTATTACCACCTCCATCCCTGTTTCGGCTGCCAACTGCAGCAACCCCTGCTCTGCTTCCCATTTGGAGAGGGCATAGGCGTCCTGCGGGGCAGGAGTATCTTTTTCCGTGAAAAACTGCCCAGCGGCTGTTTCTTCCCCGTTCACCTTGATGGAGCTGAGGAACACAAAGCGGCGCACCCCGGCTTCAGCCGCCTGCCGGGCCAAATTGAGCGTCCCCGCCACATTTACCCGCCGGAACTCGGCCAACGAATCGGACGCCGTCTCAATCATCACGTGTACCCGGCCTGCCAGATGCACAACTGCCTTTACCCCTGCCAATGCCTTATCCCATTGGGTGTCAGGGCCGATATCGCCTATCGCACTCAAGTCACCGCCTACGAGTTCCTGGCGAGATTCGATGCTGCGTACCGCTCGTCGCGGGATTTTGCCGCTTTCTGTCAGACGGGTGTAAAGTCTCCGACCCACAAAACCGTTGGCGCCGGTTACGGCAACGGCGTAATCAGCCATTTTCTCCCCATGAGCAAGAGCCGTTGTACCATTCAAACGCGCGATCACCGCCCGTTGCACAGCATCATTTCACGATACAATGCCATGGTCGCATCCACCACAACCTCCTGCGCGAACCCCTCCTCCACCATCCGTCGACCCACCCGGCCCATCTGCTGCCGCCGCTCCGGATCGCCAAGCAATGTCTCAATCGCCGCCGCCAACGCCCCGGCATCCCGTACCGGCACGAGGATACCATTTTCCCCCGACCGGACGATCTCCCGGCAGCCGGGAACATCGGTTGCGACGAGCGGCCTGGCGCAGGCCGCCGCCTCCAGCAGCACCTTGGGCAACCCTTCCCGGTAGGATGGCAGGCAGACAATGTGGGCCATGCCCAGGATCTGCGGCATATCATCCCGGCGGCCCCACCATTCGATGTCACCGGCCTCTTTCCAGGCAGCCAGTTGTTGACGTGGGATGGTGGCGGGGTTTTCGGAATCGCCGTCCCCCACCAGCACAAAACGGGCGTTTGCGCCTTGATTGCGTAAACGGCGGGCTGCCTCGACGAATTCCCCCACCCCCTTGTCCCACAACAGGCGAGAAGCCAGCAGAACCACCAGTGGCTCAGGACGTTCGGGCTCCGGAACAAAACGCGTCAAATCCACCCCAGAGCCCCGAATCAAAATAATTTTTCCCGGATCGGCCAGTTTTTCCTGGATGAATTGCTCAACATCATCACGGTTTTGCAAGATCAACCGGCTCCCGGGGCGATCGAGCAGCCAGCGGAGGGCCATCCGCACCAACGGCCGCAGCAGCCTGGCCCTTTTACGGCTGGAAATAAAAATGAAACCCAACCCGGCCACGGCATTAACCACTCTCCCGCAACCGGCAAACCACGCTGCCAGAGTCCCATACAGCACCGGCT
>JBFLYY010000036.1:0-7213 GCA_040756495.1 Thermodesulfobacteriota bacterium
CCCCATTCCGCAGCCGGCCTGCGCTACCGCCCCTCCTCTCCCTGATGCGCGTCCTGCGCGCGCCGTTCCTGCCGCGCCGTCTCAAAAACCCCTTGACGAATTGAAATGGATAGTTCAAATTTTCATTTGAACTAAGGGAGGCCGGTATGCGCAAACAGCGGAGCGATGGCCTGGAGACCCGCGAGCAATTGCTGGCCGCGGCCAGCGAGATTTTTGCCGCCAAGGGCTTCCGGGCGGCGACCATTGCGGAGATCTGCAAGAGGGCGCGGGTGAACGCCGCGGCTGCCAGCTACCATTTCGGCGGCAAGGCGGCCCTCTATGTGGCGAGTTGGCGCTATGCCTTCGAGCGTTCGCTCGCGAACTATCCGCCCGATGGCGGGGTTCCGGCCGGGGCCCCGGCGGGAGAGCGGTTGCACGGCCGCATCCTCTCGCTCATGCGCCGCATCACGGACCCCAAGAGCCTTGTTTTTGATATCGCCCATACCGAGATGGCAAGCCCGACCGGCCTGCTGACCGAGACGATCCGGCAATCCACCGAACCGATTTTTCAGGGGTTGGGCGCCCTGATTCGTGAACTGTTGGGGCCCAAGGCCGCGGAACAACAGATCCGCCTCTGTCTGATGAGCATCCGGGCCCAGTGTTTCGCTCCTCTCCTTTGGGAGCGGCGGCGGAAGCTGGCGCAGCCGGACCGAATGCCGCCGGGACCGGAACCGCTGCAGGACGATGTGGAGGCGCTCGCCGACCACGTCACCCGCTTCAGCCTGGCCGGCATCCGCGAGATGCGGCGGGAGGCCGAGGGGCGCGTGGTCCCGCTCCCTGCCGCAAAACCAAGATCGTGTGCGCGAGGTTCGCGATGAATCCGGAGAAGATGAAAAAGCTGCGACTCAAGATTCTGGTGCCGGTGGTTCTCCTGCTGATGGTCCTGATTTCCGTCTGGCAGTGGCGGAGCCAGCGCGGCCAGGCCGCCCTCTTCCGCACCGCCGAGGTCACCCGCGGCGAACTCCTGGTCACCATCAACGCCACCGGCACCGTGGAACCGGAGGAGGTGATCGACGTCGGCGCCCAGGTGGCAGGCCGCATCGTCGCCTTTGGCCAGGACGCCAAGGGCGGGCCGGTGGATTACGGCTCCTTTGTCAAGGCGGGCACGGTGCTGGCCCGGATCGACGAGTCGCTCTATGGCGCCGAGGTGGCGGCGGCCGAGGCCCAGCTCCGCTCCGCCAAGGCTGGGCTGCAAAAGGCCCGGGCCGATTTGTTCCGCGCCGAGCAGGATTGGCAGCGGGCGCAAAAACTTGGCCCCTCCGAGGCGTTGTCCCAGAGCAGCTACGACACCTACCACTCCGCCTACAAAAGCGCGGTCGCCCAGGTGGCGGTGAGCAGGGCCGCCATCGGCCAGGCCGAGGCCTCGCTCCAGCGCGCCCGCCGCAATCTCGGCTACTGCACCATCGTTTCGCCGGTGGACGGCGTCATCATCGACCGGAGGGTCAACATCGGCCAGACCGTGGTGGCGAGCCTCAATGCCCCGAGCCTCTTTCTGCTCGCCAAGGATCTCACCCGCATCCAGGTCTGGGTGGCGGTGAACGAGGCGGACATCGGCCGAATCCACCCCGGCATGCCGGTCCACTTCTCGGTGGATGCCTTCCCTGGCGAGGTTTTCCGGGGCGAGGTGGGCAAGGTGCGGCTCAATGCGGCGATGAACCAGAACGTGGTCACCTACACGGTGGAGATCGTCACCGACAACAGCAACGGCCGGCTCCTGCCCTATTTGACCGCCAACGTCGAGTTCGAGCTGGAGCGGGTGGCCGGCACGCTCCAGGTGCCCAATGCGGCCCTGCGCTGGACCCCGACCGATCCGCAACAGGTGGTGCCGCGCTTCCGTGACGCCGTCTCTACGAAGGGGAAGAATGGCCGATCCGGCTCGATGGGCGCCGGCAAAGAGAAGAAAGGCGCGCCTGGCCCCAGGAGCGGCATGCTCTGGGTGCTCGATGGCGGGCAGGTGCGGCCGCTTTCGGTGCAGGTCGGCCAGAGCGATGGCCAGCAGACCGCGGTCGCTGGCAACGGGCTGCATGAGGGAGTGGTGGTGGCCACCGGCCTGCAGCCGCAGGCCAACGGCGAGCGGAAGAGCGAGGGCGGCAATCCCTTCACCCCCAGTTTCGGCAGAAGCCGCCAGAATCAGCGCCAGCAATAGCCAAGGCCGCCATGCCGCTCATCGAACTGCGCGATATCTGCAAGAGCTATCAACTGGGCGACCTCGCCGTGCCGGTCCTGCGCGGGGTGTCGCTCACCGTCGAGCGGGGCGAGTCGGTCTCGCTCATGGGCTCCTCCGGCTCGGGCAAGAGTACCCTGATGAACATCCTCGGCTGCCTCGACCGGCCCACCTCGGGCGAGTACTGGTTCGAGGGGCAGGAGGTGTCGCTCCTTTCCGCCGACGAGCGGGCGCGGTTGCGCAACCAGCGTTTCGGCTTCGTTTTCCAGAGTTTCAACCTCCTGCCCCGCACCAGCGCCCTCGAGAACGTGGCCATGCCGCTCGCCTACGGGGCGGATCATCCCGGCGAACATGAGGCGCGGAAGCGGGCCGCCGAGATGCTCCGCCGCTTCGGTCTCGGCGACCGGCTCGACCATGAGCCCTCCCAGCTTTCCGGCGGCCAGCAGCAGCGCGTGGCCATCGCCCGGGCCCTCATCAACCGGCCGCCGCTCCTCTTTGCCGACGAACCCACCGGCAACCTCGATTCGCGGACCAGCGAGGAGGTGCTCCGCATGTTCGAGCAATTGCACCGCGAGGAGGGAATCACCATCATCATGGTGACCCACGATGCCAAGGTGGCGCGCCACACCCAGCGGGTGATCCACATCGAGGACGGCCAGATCATGGACGGCGCCTTTGCCGGGGGCGGCGGGGAGGAGGGCTCGTGAGCGTCTACACCACCGCCCGCACCGCCTTCCGCGCCCTGTGCCGCAACCCCATGCGGGCGATGCTCACCACCCTCGGCATCGTCATCGGCGTCGGCGCGGTGATCGCCATGATGGAGATCGGCACCGGCTCCTCGGCGGCGCTTGAGAAGACCATTGCCAGCATGGGCGCCAACGTCCTGGTGATCCGGCCGGGCGCGGCATCGAGCGGCGGGGTCACCTTCGGCGCCGGCAGCGCCACCACCCTCACCCCGGAGGATTCCGAGGCGATCCTGCGCGAGTGCCCGGCAGTGAAGAACGCCGCCCCCATGGTCCGGGCCCGCACCCAGGTGGTGTACGGCGGTCGCAACTGGATCCCAACCTACATCTACGGCACCACCGTCGCCTACCTCGACATCCAGAACTGGGGCGAACTGGCCGAGGGCGAGCCCTTTTCCGACCGCGACGTCATGAATGGCAACAAGGTCTGTATCCTGGGCCAGACCCTGGTGCGCGAACTCTTCGAGGGGGAATCGCCCATCGGCAAGGAGGTGCGCCTCCAGAACGTCGCCTTCCGGGTGGTGGGGGTGCTGCCGGCCAAGGGCGCCAACATGATGGGCCTCGATCAGGACGACATCGTCCTCGCGCCCTGGACCAGCATCAAATACCGGGTCACGGGTTCCTCGCTCACCACGAGTCAGAGCAGTACCGGCAGCAAGGGCAGCACCAGCGAGACAGTGAACACCCTGAGCACCCTCTATCCCGGCGGCGAGAGCCTCTACCCGGAACGCTCGGCCTTGCAGGAGGCCAATCAGCCCATGCCGGTGCGCTTTGCCAATATCGACCAGATCATGGCCTCGGCCCGGAGCGCTGCGGAGATCGAAACGGCCATCGACCAGATCACCGCCGTGCTGCGCGAGCGCCACCGTATCCGCAGCGGCGAGGCGGATGACTTCAACATCCGCGACCTCACCGAGGTGACCAAGATGCTCTCTTCCACCACCACCCTGATGACCAACCTGCTCCTGGCCGTGGCCATGATCTCGCTGGTGGTGGGCGGGGTGGGGATCATGAACATCATGCTCGTTTCGGTCACCGAGCGGACGAGGGAGATCGGGCTGCGCATGGCGGTCGGCGCCAGGGGGAGCGACATCCTCCGGCAGTTCCTCGTTGAGGCGGTGGTGCTCTGCCTGGTGGGCGGGGCGCTGGGTATTCTCCTCGGCCACGGCGGCTCCATGCTGGTGAGCCTGGTGCTGCGCTGGCCGGTGGCCACCTCGCCGGTGGCCATCGCCACCGCGGTCCTGGTTTCGGCCTCGGTCGGCATCCTCTTTGGTTTTTATCCGGCCTGGAAGGCCTCGAAACTCGATCCCATCGAGGCGTTGCGCTATGAATGAGCAACAGGAAGGTACCATGGAATTCGTGACGAAGCCGTATTGGCGCCGCATCCTTTGTCTGGGGCTGCCGCTGGTTTTGCTGACCGGCTGCGCGGTGGGGCCGGATTTTGTCCGGCCGGCCATGGAGGTGCCGGCAGCGTGGTCCACCGCCGGTGGCGAGAATGGGCCGCAGGATGGCGAGCAGGCCCTGCGCCGCTGGTGGGAGGGCTTTAACGACCCGCAGCTCACCTCGCTCATCGAGCGGGCGCAGAGCGCCAACCTCGACCTGCGCCAGGCCGCGGCCAGGGTACGCCAGGCGCGGGCCAGCCGCGGGGTCGCCTTTGCGGACATCGGCCCCACGGTAGATGCCGCTGCCAGCCATGAGCGGAGCCGTTCCACCGCCGGGGTGGTGGGCGATCTCTATCAGGCCGGCTTCGACGCCGGCTGGGAGATCGACCTCTTCGGCGGCACCCGGCGCGGGATCGAGGCGGCCGAGGCGGATCTCGCCGCCGCGGTCGAGGACAAAAACGGGGTTCTGGTCAGCCTGTCTGCCGAGGTGGCGCGGAATTACTTCTCCCTGCGGGTCGGCCAGCAGCGGCTGGCCGTGGCCCGGCAGAACCTGATCGCCCAGCAAAAAAGCGCCGAGATCACCCGCCAGCGCTATGAGGCCGGCCTGGTCAACCGCCTCGACCTGAGCAATGCCGAGGCGCAACTCGCCACCACCAGCGCCCAGGTGCCGGTGCTGGAGTCGGCGGTGCGGCAGGCCATGCACACCCTGGCGCTCCTGTTGGGGCAACCACCCGGCGCCCTGGTGGCGGAACTGAGCCCCGAGGCCCAAGTGCCGGTGGCATCTGGCGCAGTGCCGACCGGGCTTCCCTCCGATCTGCTCCGTCGCCGGCCCGACATCCGCAAGGCCGAGGCGAGCCTCCATGCCGCCACCGCCCGGATCGGGGTGGCCACGGCCGATCTCTTCCCCCGCTTCACCCTCTCGGGGGCGCTCTCCTTTTCCGACACCCATTCGGGCTCGCTCTTCACCTGGGCCGAGCGGGGCTGGTCTTTCGGCCCCTCGGTGAGCTGGCGTCTCTTTGAGACGGGCCGCACCCTGGCCAACATCGAACTGCGCAAGGCGCTGGAGGAAGAAGAGGGGCTCGCCTACCAGCAGACGGTGCTTGTCGCCTTGCGTGAGGTGGAGGATGCCCTCGTTGCCGTGACCAAGGAGGAGGAACATCGCCGGGCCTTGCAGGAAGCGGTAATTGCCAACCGCAAGGTGGTGGAGCTGGCGCTCCGGCTCTATACGGCCGGGGAAACGGATTTTCTCGCGGTGGTGGTGGCCCAGCGGTCGCTCTATGCGGCCGAGGACGCCCTGGCCCAGAGCAGCGGCACCGTGGCCACCGAGCTGATCGCCCTGTACAAGGCCCTGGGCGGCGGCTGGGAGGTGGAGGCCGTCCCTGCGCCCTGAAGAAACATTCTCGGACGAGAATGGTTGACGGTGAGGAGAGGTGTGCTGTTTGGGCCTTGAAACAACATAACAAATATGTTATGAGAAAATCATGTCGTGGACAATCGACTACTACAGTGAGGAGGTACGACTCGAAATCGATGCCTTGCCAGTCGGGATTCGAGCGTCCTATGCCCGGCTTACCGAGCTGCTTGAAGAGTTTGGCCTCGATCTCCGTATGCCCCATTCACGGGCAATGGGAGGAGGGTTGTTCGAACTTCGGCCAAAGGGGCGAGAGGGAATTGCACGGGTATTCTACTGCATGAAGGTAGGCAAGAGGATCATTGTGCTCCACTCGTTCATCAAGAAGACGCAGGAAACGCCGAAGCGGGAGCTTGACATCGCCCGCCGCCGGCAGAAGGAGGTGTCAGGAACATGACTAGGAAAGCACCCACGAAAACGCATCGCCAGATGGTGGATGAGTGGAAACGCGAGCCGGAATTTAAGGCAGCATACGATGAACTGGAAATGGAATTCACCCTGCTGCGTGAACTCCTGCTCGCTCGGCAGAAGGCTGGTTTGACCCAGGCAGAGGTGGCGGAAAAAATGGGGACGAAACCGCCCGCCGTGACCCGGCTGGAAACGGCCCTGTCGGACCAGAGGCACTCACCGACCATCGCGACCTTGAAAAAATACGCCCAGGCCGTCGGCTGCAAGCTTGAGGTTCACCTCGTGCCAAACAAGACCGCGAAAGCGAGTTGACATGGCCTTGAACCCCGACGAATACCGTCTCATTGGTCCCGTTTTCCAGAACCACGACTTAAGAATTGGGCAATAAAAAAACCCGCTTTCCTTGGCAGGAAGCGGGTTTCGTAAACGATACCGGCTGGTACCGGATGATCTCTTGGCTCCCAGGGAGGGACTCGAACCCCCGACAGGGTGGTTAACAGCCACCAGCTCTACCGACTGAGCTACCTGGGAACAGGTGTCGTTTCGACCGCGCCACTATAGCAAGGCGGGTCGGGGTCGTCAATACTTTTGCGCATCCGCATGTTTTTCCGCCAAAAGCTTTTCCCTTGACGTTGTCGGCGTCCGGATGCTAAAAGGGGCATTCCCTGTCGTCCAGACCGAGTCGGGGCGTGGCGCAGCCTGGCTAGCGCGCCTGCCTTGGGAGCAGGAGGCCGCAGGTTCGAATCCTGCCGCCCCGACCATTAAAATCAATAAGTTGCAGCATTGTTTTGTTGTTCTTTTTTTGTCCAGTTTTGTCCGTGATACAAATTTTGATACAAAATTAAGCTCCCGTCTTGGTGGCCGCCCCAGGCCCCGCAGAATTACTTCCCGCGATTGGCCGCTAGAGCCGCTTGCAGCATGGCCTTGGCCTCCTTTAGGGTGGCGCCCTCGGAGTAACCTTGGGCGTCGACAAATTCGTTTTCGTAGTCTTCTTTCGAGGGGATGCCCCAGCAATCCACGATGATGTGGACTTTGGCGGCCAGGGCAGCCTCATCGCCCCACATCT
>JBFLYY010000037.1:0-6681 GCA_040756495.1 Thermodesulfobacteriota bacterium
CGCTGCATGCTTTCACCTGCCAAGTGAGTTTTGAGGACAGGTGGAATATAGCAGTTTTATTTCGATATTTCAGCATGATATATGAATGACCAAAGATAAGTTACTGATTATTCGTCACGGATTCAGGTTATTGACAAGTTGCCGCCGAAGATGTAGTGTTGCGCTCGCCAGCGGAGCCGGTTTTCGTTCCGCTGCTTGAGGCAACCTATGAATATCACGAAGAAGTGGGGCCAAACGCGGCGAATCGGGTTTGGCCCTTGTGTATTTGGCCGATATTCCCTCTCGCCCCGAATGATTCCACGAGCCGCTGCCGGCTGGGCATCGTTGCTGCCGTTCCGCCCTGGCCGCTCTTCTTCCCGCAGCCGCGTTTCCCCGAGCCGACTTTGCGTCATACTCACAACGCCCTGTCCGGGGTGACCCATGGCTGATTACACCGAAGATCCCTTTGTCTTTCTGGACCGGGGCGGCAAGCGCTGGTCGCGGCTGCGGCTGGCGGTGGTGGCGGCCGCTGTGCTCGTCTTTGTCGGCCTGGTGCTTTTCGTCCAGTCGCTGCTCACCATGCCCAAGCTGCAACAGCCCCGCTCGCTCCGCCAGTTGCAGAGTCGCCTCAAGACCATGCAGGCACAGGAGGCAGCCAGGCCGGCGGCATCCAAGCCGGTCTGGCTCAAGGCCGCGCCGGGCACGGGTAAGAAGGCCGCGCCGGGCACGGGCCGGGGCGGGGAGGCCGGCCGGGAGATCCGTCTCGGTTTTTACGCGGGCTGGGATCCGGCGAGCCTGGTCTCCCTGAAGGAGCACGCCGGCGAGTTGACCCACCTCTCGCCCAAATGGCTGACCGTGGTGGATGGCGAAGGCCGGCTGGAGGTGGCGCCGGACGACGACGTGCGCGAGCTGGCCCGGGAGGCAGGGCTGGTCCTGATGCCGCGCCTCGACAACCTGCGGGGCGACACCTGGCTGCCCGAGGCGGTGGAGGGCTTGCTCTACGGCCCGCCGGCCCGGCGCGAGAAGTTCGTCCGCGAGGTGGTGGGCCAGCTCATGGAGGCCGAGGCGGGCGGGGTGCTCATCGACTGGTGCCAGCTCGATCCCACCTACCGGCCGCAGGTGACGATCCTGCTGCGGGAACTGGCCACGGCCCTCCATGCCCACCGGATGGAACTCTGGTTCGGGGTGCCCATGGGCGACGAGCTGCGGGCCTTCGATCTCGCGGCCCTGGCCCCGGTGGCGGATCGCTTTGTCGGCATGCTGCACGACGAGAATTCCGAGTACGACGAGCCCGGCCCCATCGCCTCGCAGGCGTGGTTCGACGGCTGGCTCAAGGTGGTGACCAGTTACGGCAAGCCGTCCCAGTGGGTGATCAGCCTCGGCACCTATGGCTACGACTGGCCTGCGGGCGGCAAGGCCGAGTTCATCGGTTTCCCCGACGCCATGGCCCGGGCGGACCGGGCCGGGGTGCGCTGCCGGGTAAAGCCGCCCTACGGCAATCCCTTCTTCTCCTACACGGAGGGCGATCAGCGCCATACGGTCTGGTTCCTCGACGGCATCACCTTCACCAACCAGATGTTCACCGCCCGCCGCCTCGGGGTCGGCGGCATCGGCATCTTCCAGCTCGGCACCGAAGACCCCACGATCTGGCAGGCGCTGCGGCTGCCGGCCGGCGTGGTGGACCGCCGCCAGCTCGCCTTCCTGCAAAGCCTGCCGGCCGGGGAACTCATCGCCAATCTCGGCCGCGGCGACTTCATCCAGGTGGAGGATGCCCGCCGCGACGGCGCCCGCGACCTCGTGGTGGGGGCCGACGGCCTGATCCGCAGCCGCTACCTGCGTTTTCCCGCCTATCTCACCGTGACCCACCAGGGCGAGGGGGCGGCCGAGCAGGTGGCGCTCACCTTCGACGACGGTCCGGACGACAAATGGACCCCGCAGATCCTCGACATCCTCAAGGAGCGGCGAGTCAAGGCCGCCTTCTTCATGGTGGGCAACAAGATGGAGGACAACCCGGACCTGGTGCGGCGGATCGTGGCCGAGGGGCACGAGGTGGGGGTCCACACCTACTACCACCCCGACATCGCCGCGGTCTCTCCCGAGCGGGCGCGGCTCGAATTCAACGCCACCCAGCGGCTGCTGGAGAAGATCACCGGCCGCTCGACCCTGCTTTTCCGCCCGCCCTACAACGCCGACAGCCGGCCGGCCAACGAGGCGGGCATCATCCCGGTGCAGGTGGCCCAGGGATTGGGCTACCTCACCGTGGGCCACAGCCTCGACCCCAAGGACTGGGAAAAGCCGGGCGTCGAGGAACTGATCGAGCGGGTCAAGGCCGGCCGCGCCTTTGGCCGGGTGATCCTGCTCCACGACGCGGGCGGCGACCGGAGCCAGACGGTGGAGGCCCTGCCGGCCATCATCGACTACCTCGAAACCCGCGGCGACCGCATCGTGCCGCTGGGGGAACTGATCGGCCTCGCTCCCGCGGCGCTGATGCCGCCGCCGGTCTATCAGTCGCCCTTTGCCAAGCTGGTCAGCGAACGGGGCTTCGCCGTCCTCCACTCCGTCGAGAAGTTCCTCTGGGCCTTCATGATCGTCGCCACCGCCCTGGTCGCGCTGCGGACCCTGGCCGTGATCGGCCTGGCCATGCGCCAGCGGCGGGAACCCGTGGCCGCCGGCCCGTTCCTCCCGCCGGTCAGCGTGGTGATCGCCGCCTACAACGAGGAAAAGGTCGTGGCCACCACCCTGGACGCCCTGCTGCGCTCCGACTATGCCGGCAAAATGGAGATCCTCGTGGTGGACGACGGCTCCACCGACCGCACCGCCCACGAGATCGAGGCGGTGAGCCGCCGCGACAGCCGGGTGCGCCTTATTCGCCAGGACAACCTCGGCAAGGCCCGGGCTTTGCGGGCCGGGCTGGCGGCGGCCCGGCACGAGATCGTGGTCACCCTCGACGCCGATACCCAGTTCCAGCCCGATACCGTGCGGGAACTGGTGGCGCCGCTCGTTGATCCCAAGGTGGGCGCGGTCTCCGGCCACGCCAAGGTCGGCAACCGTCGGACCTTCATCGCCCGCTGCCAGGATCTGGAATACACCTGCGGCTTCAACCTGGACCGCCGGGCCTACCACCATCTCAACTGCATCACCGTGGTGCCGGGCGCGGTGAGCGCGCTCCGCCGCAGCGCGGTGGCCGAGGCGGGCGGCATCAGCACCGATACCCTGGCCGAGGACACCGATCTGACCCTCTGCCTGCACCGCCTCGGCTACCGGGTGGTCTATGCGCCGGCGGCCATCGCCTGGACCGAGGCGCCGGAGCGCTTTGCCTCCCTGGCCAAGCAGCGCTTCCGCTGGGCCTTCGGCACCCTGCAATGCCTCTGGAAGCACCGCGACCTGGTTTTCTCCGGCCAGGGCAACCTGGCCCTGGGCTGGTTCAGCCTGCCCGGGCTGTGGTTCTTCCAGATCATCCTGGTGGCGGTCGGTCCGCTGGTGGACGGTTTTCTGGTGGCCGCGCTTTTTGCCGGCGGCGGCGTGCGGATCGCCCTTTTCATCGGCGTCTTTCTCGGCATGGATCTGCTGCTGGCCGTGCTCGCCTGCCGGCTGGAGCCGGAGCCGCTGCGCAATGCCTGGCGGATCGTGCCCATGCGTTTTGTTTACCGGCCGCTTTTAAGCTGGGTGATCTGGAAGTCGCTCGTCAAGGCGGGCAAGGGCGCCTGGGTCGGCTGGGGGAAACAGGAACGGAGCGGCTCGGTGACGATGCCTGCCTCCAGGAACCCATGAGTCATGGGAGTAAGGGAATCGTGATCCGGATACGCTCTGGGCGCGGGCGGACGCTTGCGCTGTTGCTCTGTTGTTGCCTGACCTTGGCCATGGCCGGCTGCCGGGCGGAGGAGACGAAAAAGGCGGCCCCGGCCGCGAGCGGGCCGCAGACCGTGGTCTGGCCCGCGGGCAAGGCCTATACCGGCGCCTATGTCGATTTCGGCGAGGCCGAGGACAAGGTGACCATCGAGGCCATCGAGCAGTTCGAGAAGATGGTGGGCAAGAAGCAGGCGATCGTCGCCTTTTCGAGCTTCTGGGGCGAGCAGAGCTTCCCTGCCCGGAACCTTGAGATGCTGCGCCGTCACGGCTCGCTGCCCCTGGTCTTCTGGTCGCCGTGGGATAAACCCTACGACGAGCGGCGGCCGCCGGACAAGTTCAGTTTGCACGCGATCCTGGCCGGCAAGTGGGACAAATACATCGACCGCTGGGCCGACGGCGCCAAGGCCTATGGCAAGCCGGTGCTGGTGGCCTGGGGGATCGAGATGAACGGCAACTGGTTCCCCTGGGCCGGCTTCTTTTACGGCGCCGGCACCATCGTCTCCGAGGGCGATCCCCCGAGGTATGCAGGGCCGGAACTCTACAAAAAAGCCTACAGGCATGTGGTGGACCGGGTGCGGGCCCGGGGGGCGACCAACATCCTCTGGGGTTTCCACGTCAACCACACCACCTTTCCGGTGGCGCCGTGGAACAGGATGGCCCTCTATTATCCCGGAGCGGAGTACGTGGATTGGCTCGGCATGAGCACCTACGGCATGCAGACCAACAAGCAGGGGTGGTGCCAGTTCATCGACGTGAACGAGGGTGCCTACCGGGAACTCTCCGCCGTGGACACCACCAAGCCCATGGTGCTGGCCGAATGGGGAGTGGGGGAGTTCCCCAGCAACGGCAGCAAGGCGGAGTGGATCGAGAGTGCCTTCGACCTTCTGCAGAACCGCTACCCCCGCTTCAAGGCCGCGGTGTACTGGCACGAACGCTGGCAGAACGCCGACAAGAGCTACAGCAACCTGCGGGTCAACTCCTCGCCCGAGGCCCTGGAGGCCTACCGCGAAGGGGTGGCCTCGCCCTACTGGCTCGACCGGCCGATCTACAAGCCGCGCTGATTCCCGCGCCAGGCCCCGCCGCATCCGACGGGGCCTGGCGATCCTGCCTTTTTGACTCGCCTCATTCTTCTTCGCGGATTTTGGCGAACCCCCGGTTTTTCCTCGTTGACTTTCCATCCCGTGGTGCATACTCTCGCCATAAACGGGCACCAACCGCCGGCAAGGCTATGCGGAAAACCCTTTCACCTGGAGGGGTATGTGAGGGATAGTCTTTCACTTGAACTGCTTCGCCGGAAGTTTCACCACGTCGGCGCGCTTTCGCGATAAGAGGGGCAGTTTCGCGCTCTATACCTCTCACACAATCAAACCGACCGCGTTATCTCTCAAGGGAGCAATTCGTGAAATACCTTCTCGCACTCGAAGACGGCAGGAACGAGCCGATCAAGAATCTGGACAACGCCACGCGGGTGATCCTGGTGGACAAGGAGACCGTGGACGCGGAGGACATCACCTTTGCCTATTGCCGCTTCGAGGCGAAGACCGCCACCCACAAGAAGCACGTCCATCAGGAGGCGGAGGAGGTCATCTACATCCTCTCCGGCAAGGGGATCAGCGGGCTGGGCGACACCGAGGTGGAAATGGTCAGGGGCGACACCATGTTCGTGCCGCGGGGCGCTGTGCACTGGTTCTACAATCCCTTCGACGAACCGGTGGAGATGCTCTTCGTCTACACGCGGCCCTCTTTGCAGTCGGCCGGCTACCGCATCGTGGAGTGAGGAGGAGGGTATGGCGAAATCGACGGTAACCTATTGGAATCCCCTGCGGCCGGAACACCAGGGGCAGTGGGTGCCGATTGCAGGGCTGGCAGGGATGGCGGAAGAGCTGACCCTGAGCATCGATCCCGACAGCGGGGAATACACCCGGCTGACCCGCTTCCTTCCCGGTGCCGATACCTCGGCCTTCGGCGGCAAGAGTCATCCCTATCCGGAGGAGGTCTTCGTGGTCAGCGGCCGCCTTTACGACCAGGCCTTCGATCTTTGGCTGGAGGCAGGCCATTATGCCAGCCGGCCGCCGGGCGAACTCCACGGTCCCTTCAAGACCGATGTCGGCTGCCTTGTTCTGGAGGTCTCGTTCCCCAACCGCGTCGGCGGAAGGGAGGAGGGGGCGGGCTGATGCGGCGCCACGAGAAGGAGATTGCCTCCTTTGCCGAGATCGAGCAGATCCTGCGCCAGGAGAAGGTGTGCCGGCTGGCGCTGTCGCACCATGACGAGCCGTATCTGGTGCCGCTCTCCTATGGCTATGCCGACCGGACGCTCTATTTCCATTCCGCGGCCGAGGGCAAGAAGATCGCCATCCTCAGGGCCAATCCCCGCCTCTGCTTCGAGGTGGAGCGCCAGATCGAGGTGGTCGGCGCCCCCTTGCCCTGCAACTGGGGGATGCGGTTCGAGACCGTCGTCGGCACGGGCCAGGCCGAGTTCATCGAGGATGAGGCGGAAAAAAAGGCAGCACTCGGGATCATAATGGCGCACTACGGTGCCGGGGATACGGACGACCTGCCGCCGGAGGCCTGCCGCAAGGTGGCAGTGTTCAGGGTGAGGATCGAAAGCGTGTCCGGCAAGCGGTCCGGTTTTTGAAAGACAACCAGGGGGATGAGGCGAGGAACGAGACACGGTTGCTTGCCATCCGGCACAGGGGCGGCCTACGGTCTTCGTAACCGCACGGTGCCATTGCCGGCGGCAGCGTTTTTTGAGGGATGCAAGGCAAACAAGTATAACAGCCCCTTGAAAAACGGGCTGTTGGCACCACAGGGATGTGGTGCCGAATTTTGCCGGCCCGAAAGGGCCAAGAAATT
>JBFLYY010000038.1:0-10228 GCA_040756495.1 Thermodesulfobacteriota bacterium
CCTCTTCTCGGGGACAAAAAGGCGAAAAAGATTCTTGAGATTCTTTGTCAAGAACACGGCATCGCGCTAGAGCTTATCGAGCGCCTGATCGACATTCA
The DNA here is from genome assembly GCA_040756495.1 of Thermodesulfobacteriota bacterium. Lineage (GTDB taxonomy): Bacteria > Desulfobacterota > Desulfobulbia > Desulfobulbales > Desulfurivibrionaceae > JAJZRJ01. Next base: position 99 of record JBFLYY010000038.1, read on the forward strand.
ACGCGATAATTTGGGACGTGGCCGGCTGAGGTGGTCCCCAATCGTTGGACAGTTTGGCGGCGAAAATAAGGTAGAATCTCTTTCTGTTTTCATGCCGCCAGTTGTTGCTGTTGTTCCTGGTCAGGGATTCTACCATGGAATACCTCGTCCGGGGGTAAACCGTCAAGACTGGAATGGGGCCGGGCGCTGTTGTAGTAGCTGATCCATCTCCCTATGCCCCACCGTGCCTCGCTGCCGGTCTCATACGCATTCAGATAGACGTTCTCGTACTTCAGGCTTCGCCACAGCCGCTCAATCATTACGTTGTCCATCCATCGGCCCTTGCCATCCATGGAGATACGGACGCCGGATTCCCGGAGTTTTTCCGTGAACGCCAGGCTGGTGAACTGGCTCCCTTGATCTGTGTTGAAAATCTCCGGGCTGCCATAACGCTGTAATGCTTCCTCCAGGGCAGCCACGCAAAAGTCGGTGTCCATGGTGTTCGACAGCCGCCAGGAAAGCACCTTCCGGCTCCACCAGTCCATGATCGCCACCAGATACAGAAAGCCTTTCCGCATCGGGATGTAGGTCAGGTCGGCACACCAGACCTGATTCGGCCTCTCGATGGCCAACCCCTTCAGTAAATACGGATACACCTTGTGAGCCGGATGGGGATCACTGGTGCGCGGCTTCTGGAAGATGGCGCTCAACCCCATCTTCCGCATCAGCCGGCGGATGCGCTTCCGGCCCACGCAATATCCCTGACGCCGCAGGTGTCTTGCCATCTGTCTGGCGCCATAACAAGGGGTTTCCAGAAATTGCTCATCGATCAGCTGCATCAGCTTCAGATTGAGCGGGGATTCCCCTTTGTTTTCGCGATAATAGCTGGAACGACTGATATTCAGCAACGCGCACTGGCGGCTGATGCTCAATTTCCCATGCCCTGGCTCAACTACTTCTTGCCTCCGGCCGTAACTCAACGTCCGAAGGCTCTGGCTAAAAAATCTCGTTCCACCGTCAGCTGGCCGATCTTGGCGTGCAGTTCCTTGATCTCCGCCTCTGGCCCTTTGCGTGACGGCTTCGCCTTGTTGGCGAAAATTTCGGCCAGGCCAGCCATGGCCTCTTTCTTCCACTTGACGATCTGGCTGGAATGGATGCTGTAGCGCACAGACAGCTGCGCCACCGTCTCCTCGCCCCTGATTGCCTCCAAGGCTACCTTGGCCTTGAATTCTGCTGAATACCGCTTCCGACTCTGCTTCATGGTCAACCCTCCTCTGGGCAGTGGTTTGCTACCTTACACCACTGTCCTTTTTTCGGGGACCACCTCTCTCGGTTTTGTGAAACAGCGGCGTACACGGAAAAGAGGTCAAAAAACCGCAAATCTCCATCGGCGCCCCCATCTTGTGCATCCGCCGGCGGCCATGTAGAATGGTTCTGACGATACGATATTCTACGCAGGGGCGCTCTCGGGGGACAAGGAGAAACAATGCAGACGGACCGGTTTATGCCGCGGGCGCCTTTTTCCCTGTGCGCTCCCGAACGACCGGGGATGGCCGTTCGCTCCGGCGCCATCCTCCGGCCTCTCTTCGCCCTCTTCCTGCTCGCCTCGTGCCTGCTGCCCTCCGCGGCCGTAGCGGCCGACCCGGCAATCTTCATCCTCCATTCCTACCACCAGGAATACCCCTGGACCAAGGGCCAGAACGACGCCTTTGTCCAGGCCCTGGGGCGGGCGTCCCTCTTGCAGGTCCGTTCCTTCTACACGGAATATCTGGACACCAAGCGGGTCCGGGGCGGCGCCCGCTACGAGGAGTTCTTTGCCCGTTACCTGGCGGAGAAGTATCAGGGGTTTCAGCCCAGCCTGATCTACTGCACCGACGACAACGCCCTGCGCTTCCTGCTCCGCCACAAGGGTACCATCTTCCCCGGCGGCGGGCCGGTGGTCTTCAGCGGGGTCAACAATCTGAGCCTGCACCGGAGTCTCGACCCGAAGGAGTATGTCGGCGTCTTCGAGAAGAAGGAGATCGCCCCCAACATTCAATTCATCACCTCGGTCGGGCCAGGGATCAGGACCATCCATTTCCTCGGCGACGGCTCCTCGACCTATGAGGCGATCAAGGTCGAGGCCGAGAAGGAGTTGCGCAGCCGTTTTCCCCACCTGCGCGCTCGTTTCCATGCGGAAAACCGGCTTGCCGTCCTGCTGAACCGGGTGAAGTCCCAGACAGAAGGGGTTTTTTTCCTCACCACCATCGGGGGACTCTACGACGAGCAGGGTGAACTGGTTCCGCTCCAGCGTGCCCTCGGGCAGATCCGTCTGGCCGCGAGACTTCCCATCGTCAGCATGGAGGACGTCTATGTGCGTCAGGGTGTCCTCGGCGGGTACGTGACCAGCGGTCAGGCCCAGGGCGAGGCGGCCGCCGCCATCGCCGCCCGCATTTTGGCCGGCACCCCGCCGCAGAAGATCGGTTCCCTGCTGGAGAGCCCGAATCTCTACATGTTCCAGTACGGCGAAGTGGGACGCCTGGGCATCCCTCTTTCCCTGTTGCCCGAAGGCAGCGTGCTTCTGGAGCGGCCGGCCAGTTTTTTCTCCGTCCACAAGAAGCTGATTCTCGTGATCCTCTTTTTCGTGCTCCTGCAAAGCGTGGTCATCCTGTTGCTGGTGCGTGCCATTGGCAGACGCAGGCAGGCGGAAGGGGATCTGGCCCGCGCCAACGAAAGTCTGGAGAATCGGGTCGCGGAGCGCACGGCCGCACTGGAGCTGGCAAACGCCAAGCTCCGGCAGGAGATCCTCGATCGCACCGAGGCGCAGGAACGGCTGGGCACCGTGGTCAGAAGTCTGCCCATCGTGCTCTGGGCCGTTGACCGCGCCGGCATCTTCACGCTCTCGACCGGCAAGGGGCTGGAAAAACTCGGCCTCTCCGAGGGGGAGCTGGTGGGGGAGTGTCTTTTCGACCGCTATGCCGGCAACCAGGCCGTTGTGGAGGAGGCGAGAAAGGCCCTGGCCGGCGAGACCTTCTCCTCCCTGCTCGACGAAGGCGGTCTGACCTTCGAGAATCACTACCTGCCGTTGTCCGCCCATGGCACGATTTCCGGGGTGATCGGCATCTCCATCGACGTCACCGAGCGCGTCTCGCTCGAAAAACAGCTCCGGCAGGCCCAGAAGATGGAGGCCATCGGCACCCTTGCCGGCGGCATTGCCCACGACTTCAACAACATCCTCGCCGCCATCATCGGCTATGCCGAACTGGCCATGATCGATGCCGATCAGGGCCAACCGGTGACCTCGCATCTCGTCGAGATCCGCCGGGCCGGCGACCGGGCCAGGGAACTGGTGGGCCAGATCCTCACCTTCAGCCGCCAGACCGAGACCCGGCCCCGGCCCATGCTGGTGCAGCCGGTCATCAAGGAGGCACTGAAGCTTCTCCGCGCTTCCCTGCCGGCCGAAATCGAGATCCGGCAGCGGATCGACCAGGAGGCGGGCCGGATCATGGCCGATCCGTTGCAGATCCATCAGTGTTTCATGAACCTTTGCGTCAATGCCACCCAGGCCATGCGGGAGCGGGGCGGGGTGCTGGAGGTGGAGCTGGCGGCCGAGGAACTGCGCGCGGAGGCGTTGCCCTCCGGCTACGGCCTGACGGCTGGCCGTTATCTCCGCCTTACCGTGCGGGATACCGGCCACGGCATGGGGCCGGAGACCATGGGCCGGATCTTCGAGCCCTTTTTTTCCACCCGCACGCGGGGCGAGGGGAGCGGGCTTGGTTTGTCCGTGGTTCACGGGATCGTCAAGGGCCACGGCGGCGGCATCCGGGTGGAGAGCGCCCGGGGCGAGGGGACGGCCATTTCCCTCTATTTCCCCCTGCTCCATGCGGTGGCGGCGGAGGATGGCGCTTCGGTGGTGGTTGCTGCCGCCACCGCCGCCGGCCATGGGGAGCGGGTTCTGCTGGTGGACGACGAACCGCAGCTCGTGGCCATGGAGCAGCGCATTCTGGAGTACCTTGGCTATCGGGTGACCGCCACCGCCAGCAGCAGCGAGGCCCTGGCGCTTTTCACCGCGCAGCCGGCGGCCTTCGACCTGGTGGTGACCGATCAGAGCATGCCGCACATAACCGGGGTGGAACTGGCCCGGCAGCTCCTGGCCCTCCGGCCGGGGCTGCCGGTGGTGCTCTGCACCGGCTTCAGCGAGACGGTCAGCGAGGAGCAGGCCAAGGCCATGGGCATCCGGGGGTATGCGATGAAGCCCCTTTCGGTCAACGATCTCGCCGCCGCCTGCCGGCACGCCCTGGCCAGGGCGTAGTCCGGTCAGGGGCTGAAGGGCATGCGGACCATGACCCCGGAGTCCGGGGCGTTGTAGAGCATCTCCCCGCTGATCTGCCCGGGGCGTATCGCCTTGTTGAGGGTGAAGCCGAGGAGCGTGATGCCGGGCCTGATCCCCATCAGCAACCATTTGGCCTCGCCTGGCCGCTGGCTGAATTTCTTGACCGGCTGGCTCGTCTCCACCACGCTCACGTCCGGGGGCAGATTCTGCATGACGATGAGTGTTGCCGGCGGCGGCGCGCCCACGTTGAGTTCGATCTCGATGCGGGTGCCGCTGGCGGCGAGGTAGCGGCAGGTGACGAGTTCCCTGGCCATGACCGGCGCGGTGCGGAAGAGGCCTGCCAGGAGTATCAGCGCGACCAGGAATCGTGCATGACGGCTTCGTTTCGGTGCCATGGCGTCTTTTCCTCGTTTGGGGATCACGGAATAACGACCAGTTGGCGCCGGGCGGCATCCCAGCGGTAGCCGTGGCCGGACCAGATGTCCTCGATCATCGATGCCTCCAGGTTGAGTCCCGTGGCTGCGCCGAAGGTATCGTACACCGTGAGGATCTCCTCGTCGTCGATCTTGAAGTCCCGGTTGCGGTCGGCCCAGTGATAGGGGGCAACCCCAACACCGTTCGCGCCGCCGATGGGGGTCGTGGCCCCTTTGGCGCCGGGCAGGGTGATCCGACCGCGAAAGGGAACCAGGGGCGGCAGCGGGGTGTCGGGTTTGAACATGGCCAGATAGGAGAAGGTGGTCGGCCCTTCCGCCTTGGCGATCCACCTGACGGTGCGGGTTTCGGTATTGGCCGCGTTGAAGGGAGGGACCGCCTCCATGGCGGAACAGCCGGGAATCACGGTTTCGCTGATGATGAGGGGAATGCTTTTCCCTGGTGAGGGGGTCACGGTGATGGTTACGGGAAAGGGCAGGCCGATGGGCGCGTGCGGCGGCAGGGCGCGGACGGCGGTGACCGGCATCGCTTGGCGCGTGCTGAACCACCAGGAAATGGCAATGGCGGCGATGGTCATGGTGAGGAAGAGGGCAAGGCCGATTCCCAGCCGCCGGCTGCGTGGCGGCGCCGGCGGTGGCGGCAGGGCGCTTGGCGCCTCCGGTGTCTCCGCCGTTTCCTCGGGCTCCGCTGTTGGCGGGGGCGCCTGTTCGAGGATCTCCGCCATGGGCACATCCAGGGCCTCGGCCAGTTTTTTCGCGTTCTCCGGCTTGATCGAGGGGGAGCGGCGGTTCTCCCAGCGGGAGATGGTGTCGGTGGTCACCCCGACCACGGTGGCCACGTAAAGTTGGGTCAACCCCTTTCCCTCCCGCAGGCGGCGGATCTTCTCGCCGTCGATTCGGGCCGCCGGAGGGGTACCCGGCAGCGGGATGGGGGGGAGTTCGTCGGTCATGGCATCTGGTCCCGGAAAACGGTTTTTCCAATAGTAGCAGATCGCTTCCCTGAACAGAAGTCATTCCGGAGACGACGCCTCTTTTCCCGGTATGGAGTGCCATGCGGAGAAAATAACCGGAAAGCGAGGCGTTGGGGAGCCGATGTCGCCCGATGTCGGCTTCGATGTCGGGTCGATATCGGCCGATGTCGGCTATTCCTGTGCGGAATCCTGCCGTATGGTGAAGGCAAGGGGGCGGCTCGGGCGAGGATCGGGCTGCCAACGCAGGAAAACCAAGAGGGGAGGAAGACGATGCGCACGAAGATGGTGATCCGGGTCTTGGTCCTGGGCGGCTTTGTCGCTTCCGCTGCCGTGGCTGTCGCCGCCACCGGCTTGACAAGCCCGGGGTGTACGGTAGAGTCGGTGGGGGGCGGGAAGATGGTGTTGCGTTGTGACGCCGGGGTTGGCAAGAGCCTCGCCCCCGGAACCAAGGTTGCGGTCAGGAAGGAGATCGAAGGGTGTTGAGACGGCAGGTAGTTCAACGAAACGGGTTGTTTTTCCAGCAGAAAATAAAAATGGAGGAATCACGATGAGCAAGAAGATGATGGTCTGGACGATGGCGATGGGTTTCCTGGTTGCCGCCAGCGGGATGGCGGTGGCTGGCGCGGGAGAGAAGCCGGCCGCCGAGGCGACGAAGCCCGCGGTGACCGAATCGACCAAGCCGGCGGTTGCGGCTCCGGCCAGAGCGGGTGAGACCGCTGCCCCTGCCGCTCAGGCGGCGCCGGCCAAGCCCGCCAGGAAGAAGATCGAAGGGTGCTGAGTCTCGCCGGCTTGGGCAACGAAAGGATAACGGTACGATCAGGAGATGAGCAGGCTGTTGCAAAACTTCTTTTTCGGCAGCCTGCGTGCGCTTCATGGATGACTTTTGCAACATCCTAATTCAGACGGAGAAATCGCGATGAACAAGAAGATGGGAGTGTGGGCGCTGGTTTTGGGCTGTTTCGTGCTGACCGCCGGGGTGGCGGATGCAGCGGTCAAGAAGAACCAGGCGGAGTGCACCGTGGAATCGGTGGAAGGCGCCAGGGTGGTTCTGAACTGCACCGAGGTGGGCAAGGACATTGCCGCCGGGGACAAGGTGAAGTTCATCAAGATCAAGGCGGCGGTTGCGAAGCCTGTGGCCACCGAGGCGACCAAGCCGGCGGCGGCCCCTGTGCCTGCCAAGCCGGCCGAAGCCGCCACTCCTGCCGAGCCTGCCAAGCCGGCGGCGCCGGCAGCGCCGGCCAAGCCCGCCAAGAAGAAGATCGAAGGGTGCTAGGCCGGTTGCGGCAGCCCGGTGCGCCCCGCGGCTGGGGCGGGATTTCGCAGGATCGGGCCGGTGGTTCGCCACTGGCCCTTTTTCGTGCTGGTGCCGGAGGTCAGATCTCCAGCAGCCGGCGGTTGATTTCGATGGCTGCCTGGCAGCCCTGGCCGGCGGCGATGACCGCCTGGGGATTGCCCGGCGTGAGCGCGCCCACGGCAAAGAGGTTCCGGAGCGAGGTCTCGTGCACGCTGCTGGTCACTATCTCGGCCCGCTTGCCGTCCCGGGCGATGTCGAGCCCGGCGAGGTAGCCGTCGTTGAGCTGGTAGCCGTAGCTGAGCATCGCCGCCTCGCAGGGGATGGTCTCGCCGGTATGGAGCCGGACGCCGGCAAGAAGCTGGTCGCCGAGGAATTCCTGCGGCAGGCCGGCCACGGCGGCGATCCCTTCCTCGTCGAGCAGTTCGCCCAGGTCGGCGGGCAGGAGTCCCTCGGGCAACGCCAGGGTGATCCGCGGGGCGAACATCTGTTTCATGCCGAGGGCGAGGCGGACTCCCTCCAGGGAGTCGCCGAGGATCACGAGCCGTTTCCCCAGGGTGCGATAGCCGTCGCAATCCACGCAGGTGAAGACGCTCCGGCCGAAGAAGCGGTTCATTCCGGCGATGGGAGGAATCTTTTCGGTGACCCCGGTGGAGGCGATGACAAAGGGAGCCCGGTAGCGCCCCTGGCCGGTGACGACGGCGAAACCCTCCGCCGCCACCGCGACCCTCTCCACCTTCTCGCGCCGGAACTCGCCGCCGAACGCCTTGAGCTGCCCGATGCCGATCTCCACCAGCTCTTTGCCGGAGATGGCCGGAATGCCCAGGTAGTTTTCGATGTGGAGGGCATGGCGCGTGCGGCCGCCGCCGTGATCGAGCAGCAGGGCGCGCCGATGGTAGCGGCCCAGGTGGATCGCCGCCTGCAGGCCGCCCGGCCCGGCCCCGACAATGACGCAGTCGTAGCGGATCTCCATGGCCGCGGTCTATTTCCTTTCCCGCTTCAGCCGGCCGATCTCCTCCCGCAGCCCGACCATCTCCTCGTTGGCCAGGCGAAGGCGCTGGGCCACGATTTCGGCGAAGAGGCGGTAGAAGATGGAAAAGAAGACGGTGCGCTCCTGGGTGTCTTCTCCCTGGAGGAGGAAGGAGGCGTCGATGGCCAGGCAGACCGTTTCCACCGTCGCCTCCACGGAGGCGGAACGGCGTTGGCCGTCGATCACCGCCAGTTCGCCGAAGGCGTCGCCCACGTGGTTCAGCCGCGCGATCTCCTGCCCGTGCTTGACCACCCGCACCGCGCCGGAGAGGATGAGATAGACCCAGGGGTCGTAGCTGCCCTCCGGCGTGATGACCTCGCCGGCTTCGTACTTGCGGATCTTGCTCAGGCCGAGAACCTTGCGGAGATATTTGGGATCCAGGGTCTCCAGATAGGGCAACCGCTGGAACTTGTCGATCAGGCTCTCGTGTCCTTGGAGGTAGGGGGATTCCTGCATGCGCGGCTCCTTATGACGGGTTGCTCGGCGAAATCCGCTTTCATTGTAACAGATTCCCCTGCGGCGCGGATTTTTTTGGGGCAAACGGCCGGGGTCGCCGGTTATGGGTTGACTTTCCGAGGCGAAATCGCGCTAAATGAATATAGCGTCTGGTCTCCGCCGTGCTTTGCTCCACCAAATCCGCGCAGGTGTTGCATGAAAGTCGAGTATCTGAATCCCTTTATCCTCGCCACCAAGAACGTGCTGGAAACCATGGCCCAGACCACGGTGGAGCCGCAGAAGCCGCATCTCAAGGAGGGCAAGGGCACCTTCGGCGACGTCACCGGCATCATCGGCATGGCCTCCGAGACGGTGGAGGGCAACATGGTCATCAGCTTTTCCGCCCCGTGCATCCTGAACATCGTGGCCAGGATGCTCATGGAGCCGCCCAAGCCGGAGATCGACCACGACGTGATCGATGCGGTGGGCGAGCTGACCAACATGATCTGCGGCGGCGCCAAGGCAAATCTCTCGAAGATGGGCCTCAACTTCAATCTCGCCACCCCCACCATGGTCCACGGCAAGGGGGCGGAGATCCACTACCCGCCCACCGCGCCCATCGTGGTCATCCCCTTCAAGACCACCAGCGGCGATTTCGTCCTGGAGGCAAGCCTCGCCGACCGCCACGGTCGCTGATCCTTCCGGCTAGTCGCCAACCAGATTCCGCAGCGCCGGTTCCAGTTCGGGATACCGGAAGGGGAAGCCGTGCCGCGTGAGCCTCTCCGGCACCATGCGGGCCCCTTCGAGCACCACGTTGCCGAGTTCGCCCAGGGCGAGCCGCACCGCCCAGGCCGGCACCGGCAGGATGGTGGGGCGATGGAGTACCCGGCCGAGGGTCCGGGTGAACTCCTCGTTGCGGACCGGGCGGGGGGCGCAGCAGTTGAGCGGCCCGGAGAGTTCGGGGTGGTCGAGGCAGAAAGGGAAGATGGCCACCAGGTCGTCGAGATGAATCCAGGGAAACCACTGCCGGCCGCTGCCGAGCCGCCCCGCGACCCCCAGCCGGAAGGCGGGCAGCATCTGGCCGAGGGCGCCGCCGTTTTTGCCGAGCACGATGCCGATCCGGGCGACGATGACCCGGACGCCCTTCCGGCGCGCGGCGAGGGCCTCCTGTTCCCATGCCACGCAGACCCTGGCCAGGAAATCCTCGCCGGCCGGGGCGGTCTCGTTCTTGTCGGTGCCGTCGTCGAAACCGAAATAGCCCACCGCGCTGGCGTTGATGAGGGTCTGGCCCGCCACCGCGCCGGGGGAGATGGCCTCGACGACGTTGCGCGTGGCTGCCAGCCGGCTTTCCAGGATCAGCCGCTTTGTCGTCGGCGTCCAGCGGGTGAAGATGTTGTGGCCGGCGAGGTTGACGATCGCCTCGGCCCGGCCGATCTCCTCCTGCCAGCGCCCCGGCGTGGCGGGATCGCCCGCCACCGCCTTGACCCCGGCCGGCAAGCGGCCGGCCTTACGGGGCGAACGGACCAGGGCGGTGACCGTGTGGCCCGCTGCCAGCAGGCAGGGGATCAGGGAGGAGCCGATGAAGCCGGTGCCGCCGACGACAAAGATGCGCATGGCGTTTCTCCTCGCGGGGAAGGTGGCGCTTTCAGGCGGGCAGCATCCCCCGGAGCAGGCTGCTCAA
>JBFLYY010000039.1:0-5356 GCA_040756495.1 Thermodesulfobacteriota bacterium
GACGAGGTAGGGCGTGGTGGCACCGTAGGCCACGGAAGAAATCGCCAGGGCGCTGGTATAGCCACCGGTGGCGGCCTCGTCGGCCCGGCGGTCGGTGAGCACCAGCCGGCCGGCGCCGTCGATGGACGCCTCGGCGTCGAACTGGTCCTCAAGCCAGGTCAGAAGATCGACCACCGAGTCGCTCACCGCGGTAAGCGGCGGGCCGTAGTCGGTGCCCACGGTGAAGGTGGCGGTCACGGCGGTGCCGTCGCCCCGCTGCCCGGTGAAGGTGAAGGTGTCGCCGGTGGCCACGGCGTCGCCGCTGCCTGTGGTGTCGTACACGTTGGCCCAGTCGGTGTTGGCGGAGATGACCGGCTCGTTGCCCGTGGCGGTGGTCACGGCCCGGCCCTGGGAGACCACCTGCTGCTTCGAGGTGGTCACGTTGACCTGGGTGTCGTAGACCGTCTGGGCGGCGAACACCGAACCGTTGGCGCCCAACGGACGGGAGGCGCCGCCGACGGTGGCGGTAAGGGTGATCCCCATGCTGGTGCCGCCGGTATTGTCCACGATGCGGATGCGGCCGTCGGAGCCCAGGGTGGCGGTCACCGTGTTGTTGGTAAGGTAGCTGCTGTCCACCGCGCCGTTGTCGTAGAGATCCTCCAGGAAATTGAGCAGATCCTGCACGGTGCTGGCCGCACCCACCGTGAAGTTAGCCGTGGCGGCGGCGCCGGTGACGTCGGTGCCGGTGAACTGAAACTGGTCGCCGTTGACGATCAGGACGTTGCTGTCGTCCCGCAGGGTATTGAGCAGGGCGGTGGTGCTGGTGGCCGGCGTGGTGCCGTCGGTGGTGAAGAAGTTGTTGGTGCCGCCGCCCGAGACCCGGGCGTGGTTGCCGACCAGGGCCGCGCCGCCGAAGGGGGTGGCGTTGTTGACCGAGACCAGGGTGAAGTCGGTCACGTACATGCCGGAAGCGCCGCCGGTCTTGTCGGTCATGCGGATGCGGCCGTAGGAATCGATGGTGGCGGTGCAGCCGAAGGTGGTGTCCAGCACGTCGAGCAGATCCTGGATCTTGTCCGTGGTGGCCACGGTATAGATGCCGGAGACCGCGGTGCCGTCGTTGTCGTAGCCGGAAAAATAGAAGGTGTCGCCGCCGGTCACCTGGACGCCGGCGCTGTCGTACACCGAACTCCAGAGGGTCTCCTTGGTGATGTAGTTGGTGCCGCCGGCCGTGGAGACCGCGCCGCCGTCGCTCACCAGGATCTGGGTGATGTCCGTGGTCTGGCCGCTGAAACGGGCGCCGAAGTTGAGTTCGATGGACTGATTCTCCGTGGCGCCGGTGAAGTTGGTCTCAAAGGAGTAGTACTGGTCGGTGGTGCCGAGCACGAGGCGGTTCTCGTTGCTGGCCGGATCGACCTTGCCGTCCGGCGGCACCCGCCAGGCCCACATCCGATCGATCTCGCCGGAGACGCTGAAGTCGATCACCCCGTAGAGCAGGGCGCCGGCTCCCTTGTGGTTGTCGGCATTGTAGGTGGTGTCCGGGGCATAGATGGTGAGTTCGTCGTTGGTGCCGTCGAGAGAGCCGGTGACGTCCAGACCGTCGGAGAGGGCGCGGTGGTCCTCGGCCGGTTCGCAGGTGATGAGAAACTCCCACTGGTTGTCGAGGGAGGTACGGTCGAAGTAGATCGAGACGTCGTGGGCCGCGCCCTTGGAGTCGTAGATCTTGATGGCCGAGGTGTACTCGTAGGCCGCCGCGGCGATCGGGTCGCTGGGCACCGCGGCCACCGCGTTGCGGCCGTCCCACGCCTCGTAGAGGCGGGACTCGTTGATCTCGTTGGTCTTGCGGGAATCGACGTTGACGATCACGTCGATCTGGGTGGTGGAAACCGGCGGGGTCGATTTGCCGAGATTGATGTCGCCGATGGTGCCCTCGATCTCGCCGGAGGTGGAGTTGATGGTCCACCCCTGGACAAAGGCCCCGGCCGGGCTGATCAGGTAGCCCTCGGTGTCGAAACGGAACTCGCCGGCCCGGGTGTACATGTCCGCGGCCGCGCTGTCCGCCGCCCGCAGCATGAAGAAGCCCTCGCCGCCGATGGCCAGGTCGGTGGGGGTGGAGGTGGTCTCGAAGGAGCCCTGGGCAAAGAGGCCGTCCACGGTGCTCAGCGTCACGCCGCGGCCCACCTGGGCGGAACCGGCCGCCGTGGCAAGGGACTGGGAGAGCACGTCCTGGAAGGTGGCGCGGCTCGACTTGAAGGCGATGGTGTTGACGTTGGCCACGTTGTCGCCCAGCACGCTCATGGCGTTGCCCATGGTGGAGAGACCGCTGATGCTCGCGTAGAGTGAATTCGAAAGACCCATATGATTCCTCCTCTTGGATTATTGCTGCCGTAGGGAAATTGGTTATCTGACCTCGGTGATGCTGCCGACGTCCAGAGTGACCTGATCGTCCACCACCACCTGCGCCGTGCCGGCGTCGAAGTTGAGCCCGGTCACGGTGCCGGTGGTGAGGTAATCGACCTCGATCTGCTGGCCGGAGCCGTCCACCGCATCGACTTCGTAGCGGTACCTGCCGTCCGCCACCACGTTGCCGTTGAAATCCTTGCCGTCCCACTCCAGGTCGTGGCTGCCGTAATCGGCCCGGCCCAGGTTGAGGGTCCGCACCATGTGCCCGGCGGCGTCGTAGATATTGACCAGACAGAGGTCGGCGCTGTTGCCGAGGCTGAATTCGGCCGGCGGCACCACGCCCTCCTTCACCGCGAACTCGTTGCCCGCCACCTGGACGTCCTTGCCGATCAGGCCGAGCAACTGGAGATTGTTCTGGGACTTCTGGTAGGCAAGCAGGTTGTCCATGCTCTCCGCCATCTTCAGGGTGGCGTCCATGCTGGAATACTGGGCCATCTGCGAGGCCATCTCGTAGCTGTCCATGGGCTTCATCGGATCCTGGTACTGAAGCTGGGTGATGAAGAGCTTCATGAAATCGTCCCGGTCCAACTCGCTCTTGCCCGTGGTCTTCATCTCGGAAGGGGCCAGATAAGGAACCGACGAATCTACAGTGGATACGGTCATGGTGTCCTCCCTTTTCTCTCAGGCAAAAAAGTCGATTCCCGTTTCCCGGCCGAGGCCGGCGCCGGGCCGCAGATAGAGCGCGTCGCCGCCCACCTCGGCCAGACTCAGGGGCTGCGCCCCTTCACCGCGACGCTCCTGCCAGTCCTGCACGAACTCGCGCCATGCCTCGCTGTTGCCGTCGCGCTGCTGGTTCACCGAGACCATGCACTCCTCCAGGGTGAACCCCTGCTGCTCCATGTTCTGCTGGAACATGTCCATGTGCTTCTCCAGCACCTCCTTGACCCTGGAGTTTTCCATGGCAAAGGAGAGGGCCACGTGGTTGTCGCGCACCATCATCTCCACCTTCACCTCGCCCAGTTCCTTGGGGTAGAGGCGCAGGACCAGGTGCTGCTCGTTGGCGCGCAGGCCTCGGATCACGCCGGCGGAGATGCGCTCCATGGTCTGCTGCTCAAGGGCCGGATTGAGGCGCGGCAGGTGCTGGGTAGATTTTGCCTCGTGGGGCGCGGCCTGCTGTTCGACCCGGCCGACTTCGCCGCCACCGGCCACCAGCGAATCGTGCTGGCCGGAAACCAGGCCCCCCTTCTCCTGGCCGAGGCCCTGTTCGGCCGGCAAGAAGAGATCCTCTCCTGCCTCGCCGACCAATCTGGCCTGCGCGTTCGCCTCGGCCTTGAGCAGGGAAACCGGCTCCGCCGCCGCATCGTCCGCCGGCAGCTGCTCCCAGAAATTCTCTTCCTTGGCCTCGCCCTTGCCGGCCTGCATGGGGGCGCCAGCCACCTTTTTCACCTGCACCGTGGCAAGATCGACATTCTGGAGCAGGCTCTGGTAGGTCTCCTCCACGGCCTTCTGCACCGCGGGGGTCCAGCCCACGCCCTTTTCCGCGAAACCCGCCTCGGCAAAAATTTCCTTGAGGTCGTTCAATACGCCGGGGATGTCCGCCGTGCGCTGGTGGTCGGCAATGTCCTGCATGCCCTGGCTCAGCATCTCCCGCAGACGGTCCATGGTGAGGGTGACCGGCTTGAGCGCCTGGTTCGGATCTTCCCACGGGGTGTGACGTTCCGGCAGCAGGGCGCGCTGCATGAATTTGGAGACCCCGGCCTCGTCGAGCAGATTCTGCAGCTGCTCCGCCTCCCAACCGTCCAGGGTGGTGGGCTGGTCGGCCTGCACGTCTTGCAGGGCGGCCAGGAACTTGACCAGATCGAGCTGGTTGTCGCCGGTCACGGCCTGTTCGCCGATCTGCTGGATCTTTTCCGCCGGCACGCCCATGCGCTCAAGGATCAGGTCGAGGAAGGGCAATTCGGTCTCGGGCACGGTCACCGGCTGTTCGTTCTGACTGGCCTGGAAGTGGCTCACCAGGGTGGCCAGCAGGGAATCGAGTTCCAGGGTGCCCTGGTTCGCCTCGAACTGCTGGAGAAGGGCCGCGGTCTGGGCCTCGCTCATGCCGGCGTCCTGGGCCAGGGCCACGAGCTGCGAGGCATCGGGCAGGGTGAGGGTCCAGGCGCCGGGGCCGGCGTCGGCCGCGTTGGCCTGGCTGCGGATCTCGGCCAGGAACTGGCCGAGCAGGGCATGGATGCTCGCGCTGGAGGCTGCCTCATCCCCGCCCTTGTCGGCGGATCGGGCACTCTTTTCCGCCCCCTTCGCAGCCACCTTCTCCGCCCTGTTCCGGCCGGTGCCGAGCAGATTTTTCCGTTCGCGCGGCTCCGCGACCATCTTCTTCTCCAGATAGTCGGAAAAGGAGGAACTCTTGTCCGCCCGACCGGTGGACCTGGTCCTGACGTCGGGCCGGATGGCCGGTTCGTTCGCTGGAATCACTGGAATCATCAAGTTTTCCACGGTCGCTCCTCGTGCTCTGGTTGCCTGGTCCGGACATTCCATGCCGGCTTTGCACCCCCATTAAGCAAGAGGTGTGCCAGCAAGAAAAAACCGCGACCGGCAAGAACACGAAAACGCGATGTCCGTAAGAGAAACTGGCAAAACAACGAGATCGGAAAAGAGCGTAAGGAAGGGAGAGGAAGGGACGTTTTTGCCGGGTATGTTCTCTGGCTCAGGGGGTATCCAGCGGACTTCTAACCCCCAACCGATTTTTGCTGGTCACATGGGTGTAAATCATGGTGGTTTGCAGCTTACCATGGCCGAGTAATTCCTTGCGGGACAGCGCCACAGGAAGCCCCGCTGCCCCCTCTTCGCACGTACCGCCAGGGAAGAGACATCCAGCTCTCGGCCAAGGACATTCCTGAAAAGATAGGTTCTTTCCGTGGCCAGGGAAAGGTGCCTCAACCTGACAACCTGGCGCATTTTTCTTCGAGACCAGAGAAAT
>JBFLYY010000040.1:0-7351 GCA_040756495.1 Thermodesulfobacteriota bacterium
TCCGCGTTGCCGGGCGTATAATAAAGGCTCTTGTTCCTGCCTTGCCTGGTCGCGGGCGCGGCATTCGCCGTCCCCGTTTCGTACAACCGACACAAAGGGGGAAACAGCCATGAAGAAACAGTTCGTTCTTTTTTGTGCCCTGACCTTGGCCCTGCCGTTCGCGGCGGGCGCGGCCCTGGCGGCCGACCAGCCCGCCGGCCAGACGCAGGCCGAGGAACAGGTTTACGGCAGTCAGATCATGACCCCGCAGGAGCGGGCCGAACACCGGGCCAAGATGCGGGCGGCCAAGACCGCGGCAGAACGGGAGAAGATCCGCAAGGAACACCATGAGCGGATGGTGCAGCGGGCCAAGGAACGGGGCGTGACCCTGCCCGAGGAAGTGCCGGCCACCGGCGGCGGCATGGGGCCTGGCCCCGGCGCGGGGATGGGCCCTGGCGGCGGCATGGGCCGCGGCGGCCGCTAGCAGCCGCACCACCTGTAACCGGCCCTGTTCGCCCCGGCGGACAGGGCCCAGGTTGCGGGCCAGCCCGTAACCGGACGAAACAAGGAGACGACCATGCAACCTGTTGTGGACCAGGAACTCTGCATCGGCTGCGGCAACTGCGCCGCGCTCTGCCCCGAGGTCTTCGAGCTGCGGGACGACAAGTCCTTTGTCGTCGGCCCGGACAAGTGCCACACCTGCGACTGCGAGGCGGCCATGGCCGGCTGCCCGGTGAGCGCCATCGAGCTGCGCTGACCATGCTCGCCCTGTTGCCGATCCTCGTGAGTTTTCTCCTGCTGGCGGCCCACTTCTTCCGCTTCGGCCAACTGGTGCTCGTTGGCGTGGCCCTGCTCCTGCCCTTTCTGCTCCTCGTGCGCAAGCGCTGGGCCGCGCGAACGCTTCAGGTCGCGCTCCTCCTCGGCGCCGCCGAATGGGTGCGGACCATCTTCGTCTTCGCCCTGGCCCGCATGGCCATGGGCTACCCCTATCTGCGCATGGCCATCATCCTGAGCGCGGTCGCCCTGTGCACCGCCGGCTCGGCCTTTCTCTTCAAAACACCCGCCCTCCGCAGCCGGTACGACCAGCAGTAACCCCCCCGGCCCGCCTAACATTTTTCTGGACAATCCATCTGTTGGCGAGGTACGTTTCCCGCACGTCTCGATGTCGGACGCCCAAACCAACCGCACAAGGAGAGTCCCATGAGAAGCAAACGCCTGCAAAGACCATTCGCAATGGGGATGGCCACCTTTCTTGCGCTCGTCGTTTCGTTGGCCGCCACGGCCCACGCCGATACCTGGCGCGGCACGGCGCCCTTCTGCAACGGCGAGTGCAAACCCGGCGAGACCCAGATCGCCACGAGCAACTGCGGCGATGGCGCCTGCTGCTGGACAGGCCACAAGGTGCTCTGCCGGAACTCGGAACCCACCTGTACCCCGACCCAGACCATCGCAAAGTGCTACGGGATCCTCATGGTCTGCGACAACGGCCATTACGTGGGCGGCTATCAACCCTCCTGGGTGAGCTGCGCCAAATACGTGTGCGGCATGTGCCTCGGCTTTCCGTGGTAGCACCGCGCCATCCGGCTGCCGCCCCGCGCTTCCCCTCTTTATCGCAACGAACCAGCAGCCGACCGCCACGTGCATGGATTGCCAATCGGACCGACACTCCATGCACGATCGCCTGCCTGATGAATTGGCTGGCGATCGCCTCTATGCCGTCGAAGCCAAAAACGGCGGCTGAACCCCGCGAAACCGAAGGACGGAGGGGAGTTTTTCTGGACAATCCGTTTGTCAGCGCGTACGTTACAAACCATGGGCCTTGGGGGCGGAAAGGATAAGGGCCTCGGCCCGTTGGCCAGAATCCGCGTATTGTCCACCGGAGAGAAAAACGGATGGTATCTAACGGGCAAAGGCGAAGGCCGGTTCTGGACGCACGGCCCATTGGGTCTCCGGTTTGGCCATATCAACATCGAGAGAGGGAGGACTGATGCACATGGCACATGATATGCCTGCCAACGGCGAGAAACGCAATGTAATCACATTGCTTCTGTGGGCGTTGCTGTTGGGGTCGTTTTCGCCGACCAGTGCGATTGCCAAAGAGGAATTTGTCTGTGGAAGTGAAGCTCAAACTGCGAGAGCCCAAGCCGTCAGATTGCAGAAGGCCGTCGCAGATTGTCGTCAGGACTTGATGAATGGATACCCTGATTGTTCCGTTACCGTTGAACGGTGGAAGATTAAACTCACCGTATCTGAAGCGGAAAATCTCGCCATTCAACTGCTACAGTATGCCAATGTAATGGAGGTACTTGACAAAAAACTAGAAGAACGAATGAGCCACTATACTGTCTCCTCTTCGCAAGGTACTGTTTCAGGGGTAGATTTACGCTGCTCAAATGTAGCAGTGACTATGGGAGGAGACAGAGTCACCGAGTGCCTCTTGTGTTGCTATAGAAAATTCGGAATCCCCGCCCTTGATGCCTTGAGGGGGAATATCAAGACAATGCTGCCTGTCTTTGTCGCCAATTTCGGGAACTTAAAAGGCTGCGAGAACCTTTGCGTAACGACGACAAGTTCCTGTGGGGAGTTTCCTGGAAAGGCCAACAAGGATTGGTGGAACCCGAATACTCCACTCCCTTCACCACCCACGCCGCCCAAGCCTGAATGTGTCTCATGCCCTTCTGGATATCATTGCAATCAAGCGAAAGATGGATGCGATCCTGACGAGCCAAAGCCGACCCCTAAACCCCCGACAGAACATGGCGCTTGACATGGCCGCCAACGGCAAACCAACGGTGCGCACCTCGGTGCGAAACCAACCCCAGCCCAATCCATCATTCCGCCGGACCTGCGCGAAAAGCCGCGCAGGCCGGTGAATCCAAAAACGTAAGGCCTCCCGCCTGCACCCCCTGATGCCGCAGCCCCTATGCAAGAATCCCTGGCCAGATCAATAGTCGTCGGAGCCCTTGTGTGGCTTGTCCTCTGCATCGCCGGGGGCTTTGCGGTCCTGGCGCGGCTCGGCGAGTATGGTTCCGTTGTTCATCTCCTGATCGGCGTGGCCATGGGGTTCCTTGGGGCGGTCAGTCATGTTCTGCTTTCTCTTTTCCCTCGCTTCCGGCGCCTGAACTTCTTGCGGCGAGGCCTTCTGAATTGGCTTTCCGCGTACCTGCCACTTGTCGGTATTGGCGCGCTGCTGGTGAACTTCAAGGTTGCAGCGAGCAACCCCGCTTTTTGGCCGGAGATGGCAAAGCTCCTGCTTCTCTTTATTGGCACGCCAATGTTGGGCGTGGCGCTTCTTGTCTCCCTGCTTACGAGCAAGAGATCCAGCCAGCCGCAGCATTAACCCCCTTGCACCCTCTCCCCCAACACCCCCAGCACATAATCAATATCCCGTTCCGTGTGGCTGGCCGAGAGCTGGAAGCGGATCTCCTCCTCCCCTTTGGGCACCACGGGAAAGTTGAGGCCAGTGGCCAGGATGCCCCTGGCAAAGAGACGGCTCACCAGCGCGGCGGTCTTTGCCGTGTCGCGGAGGAGGAGCGGGACGATGGGATGGTCCCCGTCGATGGTCTCGTAGCCCAGGGCGCGTAATCCCTTGCGGAAGCGGGCGGTGTTGCTGCGCAGCGCGGCAAGCAGCTCAAGCCCCTCCTGGCTCTCCACGATGTCGAGGGCCGCGAGGGCCGCCGCGCTCTCCGCCGGGGTGAGGGGGTTGGAATAGACATAAAGCGGCGCAGTCTCGCGCAGCAGGTCGATCACCGCCCTCTCCGCCACCACGTAGCCGCCGTTCACCCCCAGGGCCTTTCCCAACGTCGCGACCAGGACGTCGGCCCGCCCCCCGGCGTACTCCTCGGTGCCCCGGCCGGTCTCGCCAAAGGCGCCCACGCCGTGGGAGTCGTCCACCACCAGGAGCACCCCTTCGCTATAGTCCTTCTGGTGCTGCTCGCAGAGGGCGGCGATTGCGGCAAGCTCCGCGTGGTCGCCCCGCATGCTGAAGATGCCGTCCGTCACCACCACGGCCCGCTGCATTGTGCCGCGGTGGGCCTGAAGCTGCCTTTCCGGTTCAGTCGTGTCGAGGTGGGGGTAGATCGCCTTGGCCCCAGGTTTGGCCAGGCGGATCGCGTTGATGATGCAGTTGTGGTTGAGGGAATCGCTGATCACCACCGTCTCGGGGCTCAAGAGCTGGGGCAGGACGCCTACCATGGCGGCATAGGCGGCGCTGAAGAGCATGGCGCTCCCGCGGCCGTGGAAGCGGGCGAGCCGTTCTTCCAGTGCCACGTGGGGGGCATAGGTGCCGCTGATGAAGCGCACCGCGCCGGGGCCGGCGCCGAAGCGTTTCGCGGCCTCGGCTGCGGCGGCGATCACCTGGGGGTGGAAGGAGAGGCCGAGGTAGGAGTTGGAGTTCATCCGCAAAAACTCTTGCTCGCCCTGGCCCGCCAGGCGCACCCTGGGGCCATGGCCGTTGCGCGCCGGGACAATGGCGGTGACCACCGTCTCTTTCCCCTTCCTCCGCCCCTCCCCTTCCAGCCGCGCCAGCTCCTGGCGGCAGATCGCACTGAACCGCTCGTTTCCCGCCATCACCCCTCCTCGGCCTTGGCCGCCAACTGATGCAGCATCTCCCGGACCATGGCCGGCAAGTCGTATGCCGGCCGCCAGCCCCACTCCTGCCGCGCCGCGCTGTCGTCCAAACTTTCCGGCCACCCCTCGGCAATGGCCTGGCGCAGCGGGTCCACCGCATAGGTCATGGTGAAGGCCGGAGCCACCTCCGTGATCGCCGCGGCGATCTCGGCCGGGGTAAAGCTCATGGCCGCCAGGTTGTAGGCGTTGCGGTTCACAAGGCGCTCCGGCGCCGCCTCCATGAGTTCCATGGCCGCCCGGATCGCGTCTGCCATGTACATCATGGGCAGGCGGGTCTCGGGGTTGAGGGGGCAGAGAAAGGGACGGCCTTGGCTTGCCGCGGAGAAGATCTCCACCGCGTAGTCGGTGGTGCCGCCGCCGGGCTTGGCCACGTGGGAGATGAGGCCGGGAAAGCGCACCCCCCGGCTCTCCACGCCATAGCGCTGGTGAAAGTAGTCGCAGAGCAGCTCGCCTGCCACCTTGGTCACCCCGTAGATCGTCCGGGGCCGCTGGCTCGTGCGCTGGGGGGTCTCTTGCCGGGGGTCGTCCGGGCCAAAGGCGGCGATGGAACTGGGGAAGAAAACCGCGCAGCCGCGCAGCCGGGCCACCTCCAAAACGTTCATCAGCCCGCCCATGTTGATCTCCCAGGCGCGCTGGGGGTTGGCCTCGGCCACGGCGGAAAGGAGGGCGGCCAGGTGGTAGATGGTGTCGATCCGGTACCGCTGCACCGCCTGTTCCAAGGCCGCGCGGTCGCAGACGTCGAGAAAGAGAAAGGGGCCGGCCTCGGCCAGGGCCGGATCGGGCGCGGCCCGGTGGCCGGCAGCCACCACGTTCTCCGCGCCGTAGCGGGCGCGGAGCGCGGGGGTCAGCTCCGAGCCGATCTGGCCCGTGGCGCCGGTGACCAGAATGCGCTGCATGGCTGCCTCCTTGCCATGCCTTCCGCGGCATGGCCCTACCCCAAGGCTAGGCCCGGCGATGCTCATTGTCAACGCCAAAACCGGCGGGAACGAGACCCGCCGCCGGTGCAACATTTACAAAATCTTTACCGCCATTAACACCACCTTTACCCCCTTTTCCGGTAAGGTGGGTCCATGGGGAGGTTCCGGTTGTCAGCAAAAACGGAATCACAAGAGAGCGGCGCCCTGGCCGGTGGTCCGGGGGCCGGTTTGTTCATCAGCACGGAGGAATGGAAATGTCCAAAAAAACAGTGGTAACGGCCGTGGCCCTCTTCGCCATGGCGCCCGCCGCCCTGGTGGCCTTTGCCCCCCAGGCGGAGGCCAAGGCCCCGAAGGCGGTCCAGGAAAAAAACGTCAACCCGGCAACCTGCTACGAGTGCCATGCGCCGGTCAAGGAACTGCACACCATGGGCAAGCACAGCAAGGTGAACTGTGTGAGCTGCCATGGCGGCCTGGCCAAGCATCTGGCCAATCCCGGCCCCGAGACCCGGCCCGAGACGCGGATGTCGTGGGAGACCTGCGGGAGCTGCCACAAGGAACAGTACGAGAGCTTCATGCAGGTTTCCTTCCACCGTCCGGCCCGGGACGAGAAGTCCCAGCTCACCAACCGCTCCCCGAACCCGTACTGGGACAAGCTCATGGCCGGCCACGGCTTCACCAAGGAGCACAACCTGACCCGCAGCCACGTGAACATGCTCACCGATCAGCTCGTGGTGGACCGCGCCTTCGGCGGCCGCTTCCAGCCGAAAGACGGCTGGAACTACGTGCTCGAGAAGGGCAAGACCTGGGACATCCTGGTGGACACCGTGCCGGAGAGCAAGGAGCAGAAGCCCTACAAGCCGCAGACCGCGGCGGCTGCCAACCCGGTCTGCCTCCAGTGCAAGACCCAGGACCAGATCCTGAAGTGGTCCTACATGGGCGACAAGGTGGAGGGTGCCCAGTGGTCGCGGGAATCGAACGTGGTGGAGCTGGCCAAGGACGTCAACCACGGGCTCAACTGCTTCACCTGCCACGACCCGCACGCGGCCAAGCCGCGCATCGTGCGCGATGGCCTGATCGACGCCCTGACCCGGCCGGACGGCGACACCCTCTGGCACAAGGATCCGAAGCGGACCAAGATCAAGGTGATCGACATGGGCGTGCGCGGCTTTACCCGCAAGATCGCGCTGCTTGAGAAGTACGACTCCCGCCTCCAGTGCGGCCAGTGCCACGTGGAGTACAACTGCAACCCCGGCACCGACACCAAGACCGGCCAGCCGGTGAAGATGAACGACCGGCGGACCAACCACTTCCCGTACAAGGACGTCTTTGGCCTCTACGACCACTACGTGAACAAGATCAACTTCCTCGACTTCAAGCATGCGACCACCGGCGGCCTGCTCTGGAAGGCACAGCACCCGGAGGCGGAGTCCTACTACAACTCGAAGCACGCCAAGGCCGGGGTGGGCTGCGACTCCTGCCATACGCCGAAGGTGAAGAGCAAGTCGGGCAAGAGCTACACCTCGCACTTTGCCGTGACCCCGAGGGTGATGCTCAAGGAGACCTGCCTGAAGTGCCACCCGCAGTGGACGGAGGAGCAGGCGAAATACGCCATCGACTCGATCAAGGCGCACATCAAGGGCAAGATGCGCAAGGCGGAGTTCCACCTCTCGGCGCTGATCGACAAGATCGTGGAGGCGAAAAAGGCCGGGGTGGACGAGGCGACCATCAAGAAGGCGCAGGATCAGCACTTGAAAGCGCACATCCTCTGGGAGTACTGGACCGCGGAGAACTCCGACGGCTTCCACAACCCGGAGATGGCCAAGGAG
>JBFLYY010000041.1:0-2895 GCA_040756495.1 Thermodesulfobacteriota bacterium
ATGGCGATGACCAGCCCAAAGGCGACAAGGGCGGCCACGAGGGCAACATAGGGATACCCGGCGACTCCTGCAATAACCGCAGCCGCGCAGGCTGCAATGGCCGCTGCTATCAGGGCATATACCGCGTCGAGGCTGCACTTCGTCGAGGGGCTCATGGGCGTCTCCTGTTGGTGGATGGTGTCTGTCTGACATACAGTATGTGTTGGGCGGCTGTGGGTCAACGAAAATCCACAGAGAGTAGAATCTATTCCCCCACGGGCTTTCGAAATCCTCTTCCTGCCCCTTATCCCGCAAGAAGATCATCCAGCCATTTTGGAAAATCATGCCACGGAATGGCCAGATGCCCACCCGGCAGTGCGCGCGATTTGGGAACCTGGCAGACGAGCAGGCCGGGGCTTCCTGCTTCCGCGCCGGCAAGGGCGATGAATTTTTCCATTGGCCGTAGATGTTGCGGCGTGGGGGTGGCGGTCAGCTTGATCTCCACGGGCCAGAGTTTTCCTTGGGCCTGAACGAGCAGATCAACCTCCAGGCCATCATGGGAGCGCCAGAAAAAGAGCCCTGGCTTTTCGCCTCGGGCCGCAAAGGCCTTCACCGCTTCGCTCACCACCCATCCCTCGAACAAGGCGCCTCCCATGGGGCCGGCCAGCGCCGCCTCGGCCCCTGGCTGGCGGGTGAGGGTGGCGGCCAGGGCGTTGTCCAGAAAGTAGAATTTCGGCGCCTTGATGAGCCGCTTGCCGAAGTTGCGGAAATAGGGGGGCAGGAAGCAGGCAAGATAGGATGCCTCCAGCACCGAGGCCCAGGATTTTACCGTGGGCTGGCTGACCCCGCATTGGCGGGAAAGATCGGCCATGTTCCATTCCTGGCCATGGCGCGCTGCCGCGAGGGCGAGGAAGGTTTCGAAAAGGCGCAGGTTGCCGATGTCGAGCAGTTGCCGCACATCGCGCTCGATATAGGTCTGGAGATAGGAGGTGGCCCAGAGTTCCCTTTTCTCCGGAAAGAGCGCCGGTTCGGGATAGTTGCTCTGCCAGAGGGTGGTGGCCAGGTTTTTCTTGTCGCTCCCTGAGCATTCAGGACGTCGGAAGGGCAGCAGTTCCAGGATGGCGATCCGGCCGGCCAGGGATTCGCTCACATTGCGCATGAGTTGGAATTGCTGCGACCCGGTCAGGATGAAGCGGCCATGGCGCTTCCTGGCCTGATCGATGCGCAGTTTCAGATAGGGCAGCAGTTCCGGGGCATACTGGATTTCGTCGAGGACCAGGGGCTGATTCTTGAAGCGGTCGAGAAAGCCGTTCGGGTCTTCGCTTGCAAAGGCACGCTCCAGGGGGTCGTCCAGGCTCAGATAGGCGGCCTTCGCGGCGGCATGGCGGGCAAAGGTTGTTTTGCCGGACTGCCGGGGGCCGGTGACCAGCACGGCGGGAAATTGCTTCAATGCCTTTTCGAAAACCGGGCGGATGGAGCGGGCTACGTACATTGCGGTCCTCCAGGTGCAGGCGGAAGAAGTCTCGCGGCGTGCAATACGGCCGGTGCTCTTTGTTCGCCGCCTTTCTGACAAAAATAAAGTTTAATTTTATATTTGTCAAGTCCGCCTGGGCAGGGCCAGGAAAGCTTCACGCACAGAGATTGCCGCTGGCGAGCGTCCGACGTCGGGAGCCGGCCATGAGGCGCCGCTTCCGCCGATTTCACCCGGCTTCCGTTGCTTTTTGCCGGCCCCTGTGGTACATCCGGCTTGATCTACGTAGTCATCTGAAACCCGCGCCCGGGTGGCGGAACTGGTAGACGCAAGGGACTTAAAATCCCTCGATGCTTCGCATTGTGCGGGTTCGACCCCCGCCCCGGGCACCATCGTTGCAAATGCCGAATTTCATGGAGCCATCGTGATCTGGCCGCTTCCCGAGCAATGGGGGGCGGCCTTTTTTGTTGCCGTCTTTTGCCCTCTGGTGCTATCGTTTTGCGTTAGAATCGGAACAGAAGCGGAGCACGACAGGGGAGGCGCATGGCACGGGAACAGTGGGCGAGCAGGCTGGGGGTGATCATGGCGGTGGCGGGCAGCGCCATCGGCCTGGGGAATTTTCTGCGTTTTCCCGGCCAGGCGGTGCAGAACGGCGGCGGCGCCTTCATGATCCCCTACTTCATCGCGCTGCTTCTTCTCGGCCTGCCGCTCATGTGGATCGAGTGGACCATCGGCCGCTTCGGCGGCGGCTTCGGCCACAGCACCGCGCCGGGCATGTTCCACTCGCTGTGGGAGAAGAACCGCTTCATCAAATACTTCGGGGTGATCGGCATCTTCGGCCCCATCGTCATCTTCCTCTACTACATCTATATCGAGTCGTGGCTCCTGGGCTACAGCCTCTTTGCCCTCACCGGCAGTTACAACGGCTGCACGAACAGCGAGAGCATGCTGGCCTTTCTTCGCGGCTACCAGGGGATTGTGGCCAACGAGCACTTCTCCGGCCTGGCCACGGCCTACACCTTTTATCTGATCACCTTCCTCCTCAACGGCCTGGTGCTCTACTTCGGGGTGCAGGGCGGCATCGAGCGGCTGTGCAAGTACGGCGTGCCGCTGCTGCTGCTCATTGCCATCGTCCTGGTAGGGCGGGTCTTCCTGCTCGGCGCGCCGGACCCGACCCAGACGGAGAACAACGTGGTCAACGGCCTCGGCTATCTCTGGAACCCGGACTGGTCGGCGCTCAAAAGCGCCAGGGTCTGGCTGGCCGCCGCAGGGCAGATCTTCTTCACCTTAAGCTGCGGCATCGGCGTCATCCTCACCTACGCAAGCTACCTCAAGAAGAACGACGACGTGGCCCTCTCGGGCCTCACCGCCGCCTCGGCCAACGAGTTCGCCGAGGTGATCCTGGGCGGCAGCCTGGTGATCCCCGCGGCCTTTGCTTTTTTCGG
>JBFLYY010000042.1:0-2622 GCA_040756495.1 Thermodesulfobacteriota bacterium
GGTGATGCACTCCGGATGGTTGGTGATGTGGTCGATGAGCCACTGCTGGTACTTGCTCATCCGGAAGAAGTAATTCTGCTCCGAGACCGTGACCGGCGGCTTCTGGTGGTCCGGGCAGAGGCCGTCCACCAGTTCCTTTTCGGTGAGGAACTGCTCGCACCCCTTGCAGTAGAGGCCGGTGTATTCGGCAAAATAGATGTCGCCCTGGTCGTAGACCTGCTGGAGGATGCGCTGGACCGTGGCGATGTGGTCGCCATCGGTGGTGCGGATGAAGCGGTCCGGCGCGATGGCGAGTTCCGGCCAGGTGTCGCGGAACATCTGGCTGATGTTGTCCACGTACTCGCGGGGCGTGGCCCCGGCGTCGGTGGCGGCCAGGACGATCTTGTCGCCATGTTCGTCGGTGCCGGTCTGGAAGAAAACCTCTTCGCCGCAGAGGCGCGCAAAGCGGCTCACCGCGTCGGCCGCGATGGTGGAATAGGCATGGCCGATGTGGGGCGGCGCGTTGACGTAAAAGATGGGGGTGGTGAGATAGAGGCTCATGCGTTGTCTTCGTCGGAATCGTGCTCCTCGTTCTTGCGCGAGGATTTTTGCTGGGGTTTGGGCGGTTTGAGCGGGGTGGCGCGCTGCCACTGGTCGGCGTCCCAGACGATGGGGCGGTCCGGGGTGTCGGTGGCGATCACCTCGATGGTCTGCTCCAGCACGTTGTTCTTGAGCACCTTGAAGGGGTGGCCGTCGAGGATAATGGTCTTGCCCACCTTGGGCATGCCCTTGCGGAGCTGGTGATAGGTGTCGAACTCGTAGGTGAGGCAGCAGAGCAAGCGGTTGCAGATGCCGGAGATCTTGGCCGGGTTCAAGGGCAGCCCCTGTTCCTTGGCCATCTTGATCGAGACCGGCGCGAAGTTCTTGATGAAGCTCGAACAGCAGAGTTCGCGGCCGCAGCAGCCGAGGCCCCCGATCATCTTGGTCTCGTGGCGCACCCCGATCTGGCGGATCTCCACCCGGGTGCGGAACTCCTGGACCAGATCCTTCACCAGCTCGCGGAAATCGACCCGGTTCTCGGCGGTGAAGTAGAAGATGATCTTGCTGCCGTTCATGAAGCGTTCCACCTTGATGAGCTTCATGGGCAGCTGATGTTTTTCGATGAGGCGCTGGGCAATGGTGAAGGCCTCGTCCTCGCGCCGCATCAGGCTTTCGTACTTCTCGCGCTCCTCGCGGGTGGCGCGACGGGGGATGAGGCAGGTGGCGAGCTGTTCCAGCCGCTCCTCGCCGCCCTCGTCACGGGCCTTGGGGCAGGCGCAGGGGTGGGCGGCCGCCCGGATCACCGCCGGCTCCAGGCCGTGGTCGGTCTGGGCCATGACGATCTCGTTCGTCTTGAGGTTCTGGATGCGGGAGACGGCGGAGACGATCTGCTCGCCGGGCCGGAACTGCACGGTGTAGCACTTGGGCAGCTGGGGGGCCTGTTCGGTCGGGGCCTCGATTTTTTCTTCGCTTTCGATGTCCATGTTCCTCGCCTGCCGGGCCTCTGGGCAAGAGGCTGCGGCGTGCTTCAGTTTACCGGAAAGAGCCGCGCACCGTGCCGGAGTTGCAAAAAGAACGCATCGCCGCGGGCGGGAAAGGGAAGGCAGCGCATTTCAGAGCGTTGCCCGGCGGCGTCACGGCCTTTGCGACGCCGACAAACATACCATTAAAGCAGGGCAAAGAAAAGCACTTCGCAGACCAGGGCGCGGTTGCAGTTGCGGGCCAGTTCCCGCTTGGCCTGCTCGATGCGCCCAAGGCGGGTGAGGAGTTCCGGCTCCGGCCAGCGCTGTCGCCCCGCCTCCCAGGAAAAGGCGAGATCCTGATTGAGCGGCTGGCTGTTGCCGGCAAGCAGGAGGTCGCGGTACCAGGTGCGGAGGAGATCGAGGAGTTCGGGGAGTTCCTCCTTGAGCGCGGCTGTTTTTTCCGCCAGGTCGAAGATCGTCTCCACCGTCTCCGGACCGTCGGGCTCAAGATCGAGCAGGGTGGCGACGATCTGCCGGCGCAGCGGCAGGAGATCCTTGTCGAGGAGCAGCCGTGCCCGGCCCAGGCTGCCCTCGGCAATACCGGCCAGGGTGGCGGCCTGTTCCGGGGCGATTGCCGCTTCGGCCATGAGGTGTTGCGCCACCTCGGTCTGGGGCAGGGCGAAGAAAGGGATCACCTGGCAGCGCGAGACAATGGTGGGCAGCACGCCGCTCGCCTCGTCGGCGGTGAGGACGAGCACCGTGTTGGCCGGCGGTTCCTCCAGGGTCTTGAGCAGGCTGTTGGCCGTTTCCCGCCGCATGGTGTGGGCGTCGGCAATGAGGATCACCCGGTAGTGCGCCTCAAAGGGCGGGAAGGCCAGGGACTTTTTCAACTCGCGGATCTGCTGGATTTTGATGCTGGCCCCTTCCGGGGCAATGAGCTGGAAGTCCGGATGGTTGCCGGAGCGGAACTTCTGGCAGGAGGGGCAGGAGCCGCACGCCTCGTGGCTGATTGGCGCCGCGCAGTTGATGGTGGCGGCAAAGGCGTGGGCCATGGTCTTTTTGCCCACCCCGGCGGGCCCCCGGAAGAGATAGGCGTGGCTCATCTTGGCGCTGGCCATGGCCCGGCGCAGCATCTCCTTGG
>JBFLYY010000043.1:0-2923 GCA_040756495.1 Thermodesulfobacteriota bacterium
TGGTGATAGGCAAAGAGGTGCTGCCACACCTGGCCGGCGGTAACATTCGCGGCCTTGAGGCCGAAGAGTTTCAGGTACGCCGGGTCGGTGATCGTTGCCGCCTCGGCCTCCCTGATGGTGGCGTTTAGAATCGCGGCCAGCGGCGTGGTCTGCCAGCCCTGCTGTTCGTCCACCCTGGTCCACGTTTCGTCCACCAGCGTCCGCAGGGTTTCCACAATCAGGCTGGCAATGGCCAGGTCCGCCAAGGGGCACTCCTGCACGTCGATGATCCGAATCTCGATGGCATTCCGGTCGAAGCGGGCAATGGCGCCGCGGGCATTGAGCCATTCGTCCTGCAAAATGCCCTCCGGGTCGAAGGGCGCGATGGACTGGTACATGGGCGCCAGGATCTGCTCGCGGTAGGCGGATTCGCTGAATACCGGCTCCGGCACCACCAGGCCGGTGATGCGCGGCAATTTCGCCGAGTTGCTCTTGTAGGTTTCGAGGCGAAAGTCGAGTGATGATTGCACCCGGCCATCGACAATGGGCGTGCTCGCGGCAAGGGCGGGCAAGAGCGGCAGGATGAGGCGAATCGCCGCGTGCAAGCGGCCGAACTCCTCGTCGCCCTGGAAGGGGAGGTTCAGGTGGCAGCTCTGGAGGTTGGCCCAGCCGTGGCCCCGGCAGTCGAAGATGCGGTTGAAGGCGGCGTAGATCTCCCGGTCGCCGTGGGGCCAGAGGTGCATCTCCTGATAGGGGTCCATCCACGGGTGGGCGCCGCCGGGCATGAGCCGGGCGTGGTGGACGGCAAGGAGTGCGTTGATCCGCTGCACGTCGGCGTGGAAGGGCGCCACCGCACTGGCGAGATCGCTGGTCGGCTCTGTGGTTTTCAGTTCCACCACGTGGAGCACCAGTTCGTTGGACCAGGAGATGCCCGGCTTGTCGTAGTGGCTGGTCGACTCGCCGGCCGCGGCCTGCAAAAGCTGGTCGCTGATGGGCTTTACATCGAGGTTCTTGCCATCGACGATCATGTATTCGAGTTCCACGCCGATGGCGTCGAAGAGGTGGAGCGCTTTCATTTGCGGCCTGTGGAGGGGTGGGTGCGCTGTTCGATGCGGTTCAGGAAGGATTGCATGACCCGGCGGTAGAGTTCGTCTTTCAGCACCGTGTCCTCGACGCCGGCGTCGATGTTGGGGTTGTCGTTGATCTCGATCACGTAGAGGTGGCGGCCCACCTCTTTCAGGTCCACGCCGTAGAGGCCGTTGCCGATGAGGTTCGCCGCCTTGAGCGCCGTCTTCACCACCCGTTCCGGCGCTTCGTTGACGGGCAGGGTGACGGAATCGCCCTCGCGGCTCGTGCCGTCGGCGTGGTGTTCGATGATCTGCCAGTGGTTCTTGGCCATGAAGTACTTGCAGACAAAGAGGGGCTCGTTGTCGAGCACCGTGACCCGCCAGTCGTAGTCCGTGGGCAGGAACTGCTGGGCAATGATGAGTTCCGAGTCGTCGAGGAGCTGGTGGGCGAACTCCACGAACTCCTCCAGGGTGCTTGCCTTGAGCACCCCCTGGGAAAAGGAGCTGTCCGGTTTTTTCAGGATGATGGGCAAGCCCAGCTCGCGGAGCACCGCCTCCAGGTTGTCGCGGTTGGCGATCATGGTTCTGGGGCAGGCGATGTGGTTGCGCTGGAGCAACTCCGCCAGGAAGACCTTGTTGGTGCATTTCAGAATCGACTCCGGGTCGTCGATCACCACCAGTCCCTCGGCCGCGGCCTTGCGGGCGAAGCGGTAGGTGTAGTGGTTGACGCTGGTGGTCTCGCGGATGAAGAGGGCGTCGAACTCGGCCAACCGCGAGAAGTCGTCCTTCTCGATGAGTTCCGCGCTCAGTTGCAAGGCGTTGGCCGCCTTGACGAACTTCTTGAGCGCCTTCTCGTTGGAGGGCGGCACCTTCTCCTGCGGGTTCACCAGGATGGCGATGTCGTAGCGGGCGTTGATCCGCTTCGGCTGGGTCTCGCGGCGGGCGAAGAACTCGCCTGCCACCTGGATGACAAAGGGGTGGTGGTGGTCCGGGATCTCGTTGCCGGCAATGGGCTGGATCGACTGCAACTGCCATTTTTTCTGGAAGACGAACTGGGCGCGCAGGAGCGGGGCGTGGAAGGTGCGGAAGAGCTGGGAAGCCAGGCGATCGTATCGCTTGGCCATGTTGCGGCCGAAGTAGATGCTTAAGGTGAAGCGGTCGGACTGGATGGAGCTGAGGCTCTTCTGGATCAGGTCGTCCAGGTCGTCGGAGACGAAGCGGACAATGGTCTGCAGCTTCATGTCCTGGATGGTGGAGAGGCGTGGGATCGGCTTGTGGCCGCGTGCCTCTGCCAGGAGCGAGACATAGTAGCCCACCGCCTGGTAGCGGTAGGAGCGGCAGAGGTTGAAGACCTTGGTGTGTTTGAGGGTGGTGTAGGCCGGGTCGGTGAGGTACTGCCGGGCCGGGACGATCTCCACCCCTTTGAGTTCCAGGGGCCACGATTTGGGGTTGTCGACGATGATGAGGGTGGTGGGCATCGGGATAGATCAGTGGCCTTGTTTCTTCGGCTCGATGATGAGCAGGTTGCCGTCGTAGGTGATGATGCCCAAGAGGATCGCGCCGATCAGGCGGTGGATGGGCACCTCGTAGTAGTGGCCCGCCTGGAGCGGGTTCTGGTAGAGCGGGTCGGCCACGAGCACGTGGCGGTTCTCCATGTCGTAGCCGCAGAGCACCACGAAGTGGCCGCTTGAGACCCCGCGGATGTCGTCGTAGTCGAGGGCCTCGCCGTATTCGCGGGCGCAGTGGTAGAGATAGGTGGCAGACAAGCCGCAGAGGATCGGTTTCCCTTGCTTGAGGTATTTGCGGATCAGGGCCGAGTTGAGATCCTGAAAGCGGATCTTGCCGCCCAGGCGCAGGTATTCGAGATAGGCCTTGGT
>JBFLYY010000044.1:0-8821 GCA_040756495.1 Thermodesulfobacteriota bacterium
GTCGCCGTCTGCCGTGCGTTGTCCGCGCTCTGCGCCACGGTGCTGGCCAGCTCCTCCATGGACGAGGAGATCTCCTCCACCGAGGCCGCCTGTTCGCTCGCCCCCTGGGAAACCTCCTGGGAGCTGCCGCTCAGTTCCTGACTGCCCGCGGCCACTTGGTCGGCCGCGGCCCGCACGTCGGTAATGATCTCCTTGAGGCGGGCGGTCATGTCCTGCAACGCCTGAATGAGTTGATCCTCGTCGCTCCGCTTCCTGAGGGAGACCATCAGGTTGCCGCCGGCGATCTCGCGGGCCACGCCGGTGATCTCGTTGAGGGCGGCGACCAGGGAGGAAACCGCCGCGCCAATGCCGTCGAAGACCTGTTTGACCGCCGCGGTGTCGCTGTCCGCCGGTTCGGTCTCGACGGTGATGGCATTGTCGCCCCTGGCGAGCTTGCCCAGGCACTCCACCAGCTTGCAGGTCTCGATCTCCTGATAGCTGGCCACCTTGGCCGCCACCCGCGCCGCCTGCTTGACCGCGGTCTGATCGCTCACCACCTCGAAGGCGCCGATGACCTTGCCCTGGGCGTCCCGCAACGGCGTGGCGTTGTAGGCGATATCAAGATCGACTCCGGCCGCCGGATGGGCTTCGGCGGTGCTGCTTGCCGCGCCGCCGCCCCGAATCGCCTGGCCGCAGGCACAGCGGTCGGTCCGGCAGTCAGAGGTTCTGAAATGGTCGTAACACTTGGTGCCGATGAGCTGGGCCTGGGTCTTGCCGCCCACCCTGGCCCCCAGTTCGTTCATGTAGAGCACGGTGAAGTCGGAATCGATGATCATGGCCGGGGCCGGCATGATGTCCAGCAGCCCCACCAGCCGGTTCATGATGTTGTTGATCCCCTCGACGATCTTCCGGTAATCGCCCTGGTGGCTGGCGGCGTCGGCGCGGGTGGCAAGTCTCCCCTGCCATGCCGCGGCGACCAGCCGGTCCACGTCGGCGATCGCGGCCTCGATCGCCTTCACCATCCTGGCCATGGCCGCCTGGAGCTGGCCGATCTCGTCCTCCTCGGCGGTGGCAACGGCGTAGTCCCCGCCGAGGTCGCCTTTGGCAATGGCCTCGGCCAGATTGACCATCTTCTGAAGCGCCGCGGCGATGCGGCCGGAAAAGAAGACCGCCAGGGTCACGACAAAGGCGATGACCGCCAGGGCCAGGACGATACCGATGATCTCGGAAAGACGGACGGCGCCAAGCGCGGTGGCAATGGCGCGTTCCGCCTCGCCGTTCATCTCCCGTTCCAGGGCATCGAGGCGTTTTGTCAGATCCTCCGCAACGCCGTCGAACTCGCCCATGGCCTTATTCCCGAGTTCCGCCCCTCCCTTGACGTACTGGCCGGCCATCCAGCGGCCCTTCTCGTAGAAGGCCGCGAAGGATTTCTGCAGCGCCTCCACCTCTTGCCGTTTGTCCGGATACAGCGCCTTGAGCTGCTCGGAGTGCGTGCGGAAAAGAACGGCATACTCCTCGGCCTTGCGAAAACCGTCGTCAAATCCCTCGGCCGCGCGGGTGGCGCTGATGTCGGTGAGCCACTGCTGCACCTGCACCACGTCGAGCTTGATTTCCCCGGTCAGTTCGCTGCCGGCATAGCCGACATCCTTGGCAAAGGTGACGCTCCGCTGGACGCGGCTCAGGAACAGGGCGTTCACCAGGAGTTGGCCCAGCAGCACCAGGCATACCCCGCCAAAGGCCAACAGCATCTTGTTGCGGATGGTTTTCTTCATTCAGAACTCCCAGGACGATCCTTCACGGTTATGGTTTCCGATCTTCCGCACGGCCTCCCGCGCCCCTCTCAATACCGGTCAAAATCATCCTCCGGCCGGCTATCCGCAGCGAGGTCGATTTTCACGCCATTGCCCCTGTCCGCCGGCTTGGCCGGTACCCCGGCGCCGGCCAGGGCCTTGACCGGCGCCCGCCGCATCGTCTTCGCCCCGGTTTTCCCGGCCTTTTCCCCTGCGGGAGGCGTCGGCACGGCCAGCACGGCGCCGGGCACCTCCCCTCCCAGCTTGAAGAAACCGATCACCCGCCTGAGCTGTTCCGCCTCCTGCACCATTTTCCGGGAATTGTCGGACATGGATTCGGCAGTGGCGGAAAGCTCCTCCGCCGAGGCCGAAAGCTCCTCCGAGGCCTGCGCGTTCTGCTGGATCACCTGATCGAGCTGCTGGATCGCCCTGTTGACCTGTTCCGTGCCCTGGTTCTGCTCATGGGAAGAGGCGGAGATCTCCTGCACCAGCTGAGCGGTCTTCTGGATGTCCGGCACCAGATTGTCGAGCAGCTCGCCGGCCCGCTCCGCCACCTTGATGCTGGAGGCCGAGAGCGTGCTGATCTCGCCGGCCGCGCTCTGGCTGCGCTCCGCCAACTTCCGCACCGCCGCCGCCACCACCGCGAAGCCCTTGCCGTGCTCCCCGGCCCGCGCCGCCTCGATGGCGGCATTGAGCGCCAGCAGATCGGTCTGGCGGGCGATCTCCTCGATGATGGAAATCTTCTGGGAGATCTCCCGCATGGCGGTCACGGTCTGCGCGACCGCCTTTCCACTCTCCTGGGCGTCGGTCGCCGACTTGGTGGCGATCTTCTCCGTCTGCAAGGCGTTCTCCGCGCTCTGGCGGATGTTGGCCGACATCTCTTCCATGGCGGAAGAGGACTCCTCCGCCGCGGCAGCCTGTTCGGTGGTTCCCTGCGACATCTGCTCCGAACCGGAACTGAGCTGCTGACTCATGGAGGCGACCTGATCGGAGGCGCCATTCACCCCCAGCGCCATCTGTTGCACCTCCACCGCGCCGCTGACCACGTCGCCGACAATACTTCGCATCTTCCCGACCATGGCGGCCATGGCCCGCAGCATCCTGCCGATCTCGTCGCCCCGGTCCGAATGAATCTGCACGGTAAGGTCGCCCCCGGCAAGGCGATCGTTGATCGTCACCGCCTCGTCGAGCGGCCTGGTGATGGAGCGGGTGACATAAAAGGCGATGACCACGGCGAGGAGAATGCCGATACAGCTGATGGCAATCGCCAGCTGGATGGTGGCCCGGCGGGTGGCGTCGAATTCCTCGTCCGCGTCGGTGAACTCCTTATGCAGGGAAAGATTGATCCGCTCCAGTTCGGCCACGGTGGCGTCGCGCAGGCCGTCGATCCTGTCGTCCAGTTCGCGGACCGTACGCATCTGCGCCTCGGCCTGGCCGCCCCCGGTGGTCAGCACCGGCAGCATTTCCAGCTCGAAGAGGCCGATGTACTCCTTATAGTGCTCCTCGAATCGTTTCGCGGCCGCCTTTTCCTCGTCGGTGTCCACCAGCTTGTGGACAAGAACGATATCCTCGTCGGCCTGGCGTTTGGCCGCGGCCAGATCCTTCCTGGTCTCGGCGAAGTCACGGTTGATGACCGCGTCGGCCACCACGGAGTAGAAGGCGTTGACCCGGTTGGCGATCTCCTTGATCTTCAGGGCATCCTCGCCGCGGCCGGCGCCTTCGTCCTGGAGCATGGCCAGGCTCTGCATCCGGACGATCTGGATGGCGCCCGAAACGACAAACACCGCCACCACCGCCAGGAAACCCAACATCAGTTGTTTGCCGATCTTCATGTCCGAGAGTTTCATCCGCTTTCCCTCCTGTGCCGCAACGGGCACCACCAGGCCCGCAGGGCCGTCACGCCGATTCGCAACAAAACGCCACCTTACAAAGTATAGAGGAGCCCCAAAACGGAAGTCAAACCCCAAAACAGGGGGTGAAAAGACAAGGGCGCCGGCGGCGAGGCCTTGCGCCCAGCCGCTTGCCGGCGGTCATGCCCCGGGCCGGCAAAGGCTAATAGCGCTCGAAGGAATCGTCCTGGGCATTCCCCTTGCCGCCGCCGCTTTCCAGGTCCAGGGCGTAGCCCTTGCCCTTGCCGCTCCTGACCTGGGGTCGGGGCTGCGATTCCGATGCCTTCCTGCGGGAGGGAGGAGCGGCGGCCGGCGCTGGCGCGACCAGGCGCTTCGCCGGCCCGCGCGCCGCGACGCCCCCTGCCATCTGGAAAAAGGCGACGGTCTCCTGGAGCTGCCCGGATTGGGCCGTCAACTCCTCGCTGGTGGCGGCCATCTCCTCGGCCGCCGCGCTGTTGGCCTGGATCACCTGGTCGAACTGCTGGATCGCTCTGCTGTTCTGCTCAATCCCCTGGGCCTGCTCGTTGGAGGCTGCGCTGATCTCCTGTACCAGCTGGGTGGTCTTGTGAATCTCCGGCACCAACCGGGCCAGCAGTTCGCCAGCCTCTTCCGCCACCTCGATGCTGGAGGCGGAGAGGGTGCTGATCTCGGCAGCGGCCCGCTGGCTGCGCTCGGCGAGCTTCCGCACCGCCGCCGCCACCACCGCGAAGCCCTTGCCGTGCTCGCCGGCCCGGGCCGCCTCGATGGCGGCATTGAGCGCCAGCAGATCGGTCTGGCGGGCGATCTCCTCGATGATCGCGATCTTGTCCGAGATCTCCCGCATGGCCGCCACGGTACCGCTGACCGCCTTGCCGCTCTCGCTCGCCATCTTGGCCGCCTCGATGGCAATCTTTTCGGTCTGGACGGCGTTCTCGGCACTCTGCGCCACGGTTCCGGCCAACTCCTCCATGGCGCTCGAAATCTCCTCGATGGCCGCGGCCTGCTCGCTGGCGCCCTGCGAAACCTGCTGCGAACTGCCGCTCAGTTCCTGACTGCCGCCAGCCACCTGATCGGCGGCCGCATGCACGTCCGCGATCACCCCCCGCAATTTGGCGATCATGGTGGTCAGCGACCGGCCCAGTGTGTCGCGGTCGGAAAGCAGCCTCACCTCGACGCCGAGATCGCCCTCGGCGATCTTTGCCGCGTTGGCCGCGGTCTTTCGCAGGTTATCGACCATGGCGGAGAGGGATTTCCCCAGCACGTCCTCGTCGGAGAGCATGGCCACCTCCACGTCGAGGTCGCCCTGGGCGATCTGCTCGGCCATCTCCGCGGTTTTGCGGAGGTTGGCCACCATGTTGCGGAGGGCCACCAGCATCCGCGCGATTTCGTCCTCTCTTTCCACCCTGATCTCGGCGTTGAGGTCGCCCCTGGCAATGCGGTCAAAGACGCCAATGGCATCGTTGAGGGGCAAGAAGGCCTTTCGGACCGAGAAGAAAAGCACCACCAGGAGCAGCACCGCGATCAGAAGATTGATGCCCAGATTGGCCAGCAGCTTCTTCTGCAGATCGTCCACAATCTCCTGCACGTTGTCGATCACCAGGATGTAGCCGATCTCCTGTCCCTGATAGTCGGTGAGCGCCACGGGATAGGTGACGAAGAGCCTGCCGTTGACCTCGTATTCGTCCTTCCCGGCCGTGTACGACTTGACGATGTTTTTGGCCAGGTCGGAGGAGGTGTCGTAGAAGACCAGATTGTCGGCCAGGATGTCGGCGCTTCCGGCCTTGAGGCGCTTGGCCTTTTTGAAGACCTCGGGCCGGATGCCGATGCCGTATTCGATGCCGAAGGTCTGCTTGAGGTTATTGAGGAGCCCCCCGATGGAGCCGCCGAATTCCACGCTGCCGATATGGCCGCTTTCCGTGGCAATGGGGTAAACCACCCGCAGGCCGGGGCCGCCCACGCCGACTTCAAGACCGACCACCCTCTTCTTGTTGCGGTTGGCCTCGACCACGGTGTTGCGGAAGGAGGAAAGATCGTCCCCGAACTTGTCGGGCTGGTGCAGCCGCAGAAAGCTGGTGGCAGGCGGGGTATGGAACTGGAACTGATCGATGTCGTATTCCTTTTTGAGCTTCTCGTTGTAAGGGGCCAGATCCCTGACCAGGGTCTCCCGGTCGCCCGCGGCAAAGGCCCGGATCACCTCCTGGTTCGTCGCCAGCGTCTCCATGGCCAGGGAGAGGTTTTGCAGGTTCTGATCCAGGGCGTTTTTGAAGGTGGCCCGCACCCTGGTTGCCCGGGTTTTCTTGGCGGCGCTCAAAGTGTTTTCAAAGTCCACGTACTGCTTGCCCATGGCAAAGAGGGTCATCAGCAGGATGCCGCCCAAAACCAGGATCATGATCTTTGCCTTGATACTCAGAGTCTTCAGCATGCAACACCTCCGAAGGTCGTCGGGGCGGGGCGGCAACCCCTCCCCATGGCCGCCCGGGCGGAACCACGCACCCGGGCGAGTCAAGAGGGTACGAGAAACTATTCCCGGTTCGTGGCGGGTCCGGCACCGGCCGGTGCCAGGGGGGCCGTTCCTTCGGGCAGCGGCGCCGGAACGGCCGGGTCGGCAGCCACCCGCCGCCGCGGTTCCGGCCCTCCGGTTTCACGGCCCGCGAGCGGAACCAATGGTTGGGAAAACGCGGCGTTCGTCTCCGCGAGTTTGAAAAAGGCAACCACCTGTTGCAGGTGCTTTGCCTCATCGACCATGATCTGGGCGTTGTCCGACATGGAGTCGGCGGTGGCGGAAAGCTCCTCCGCCGAGGCGGAGAGTTCCTGCGAGGCCTGGGCGTTCTGCTGGATCACCTGGTCGAGCTGCTGGATGGCGTTGTTGACCTGTTCCGTCCCCTGGGACTGTTCGTTGGAGGCGGCGCTGATCTCCTGCACCAGCTGGGCGGTCTTCTGGATGTCCGGCACCAGTTCGGCCAGCAGATTGCCGGCCCGCTCCGCCACCTCGATGCTGGAA
Source organism: Thermodesulfobacteriota bacterium (assembly GCA_040756495.1). GTDB lineage: Bacteria > Desulfobacterota > Desulfobulbia > Desulfobulbales > Desulfurivibrionaceae > JAJZRJ01. Next base: position 6,639 of record JBFLYY010000044.1, read on the forward strand.
GTGGAGAGGGTGCCGATCTCGCCGGCTGCCTTCTGACTCCGTTCCGCGAGTTTCCGCACCGCCGCCGCCACCACCGCGAAGCCCTTGCCGTGCTCGCCGGCCCGGGCCGCCTCGATGGCGGCATTGAGCGCCAGCAGATCGGTCTGGCGGGCGATCTCCTCGATGATCGCGATCTTGTCCGAGATCTCCCGCATGGCCGCCACGGTGTCGCCCACCGCCTTGCCGCTCTCCTGCGCCTTTTTCGCCGACTCCACGGCAATCCGCTCGGTCTGCACGGCGTTTTCCGCGTTCTGGCGGATGTTGGCACTCATCTCCTCCATGGAAGAGGAGGATTGTTCCGCCGCCGCGGCCTGGGACGAGGTGCCCTCCGAAAGCTGCGAGGAGCCGCCGGTCAGTTCGCCGCTCATGGCCGAAACCTGGTTGGCCGAATCCATCACGTGCTGCGCCACCTGCTGCACGTTGTCCGCCGCGGCGACCACGCTCCGCACCACCTCCTGCAGCCTGGCGACCATGGTGGCGAGGGATTCACCCAACGCGTCCCTGTCGGAAAGAACCCTGACCCGGACATCGATATGGCCTTGCGAGATCTTCTCGGCCACGGCCGCGGTCCCCCGCAGGTTTTCGACCAGGGTTCTGAGGGCGGCGAGCATCTGGCCGATCTCGTCCTCTCCCTGCACGGCGATCTCGGTGGCAAGGTCGCCGTCGGCCACCCTGCGCACCTTGGCCACCGCCTCGACCAGCGGCCCGAGCAGCCGGCGGATGGTGAGCGCCACGATCGAGGCCACCAGCACCACCGCGACGACGGCGCACAGGACGATGGTGGCGACGATCTTGCGCACGGCGTTTTCGCCCTCCTGCCGCTGCGTCTCGACCGTCCGCCGGTTCTCCCGGGCCAGCTTGCCGATGGCCTGCTCGATGGCCGCGGTCTTGAGGCCGAGTTCCACCGCCCCCACCTTCTGACCGTTGACCTCGATCTCCTTCACGATGAGGTTCTTGCCGTCGAAGGCATCGGGTTTGGCGCTCTGGGTGGTGACGGGCTTGCCGCCGGCGTCGTAAAAGACCGCAAAGGCGATGTCCGGATCGGAGATGGTGCTCTGGACGATCTGTTCCAGAAAGGCAAACTCGTAGTTCACCAGCAGATCCTGGCCGGTGCGGCCCAGCATCTCGGCGAAGGATTGCCCCTTGCGCACGAGATCCTGGCGCAACAGCTGCTCCTGCGCCTGCTGCTGTTTTTCGAGGGTCTTGAGAAAGGCCTCGTTCTCGTACCGGAAAGTGGCCTGCACCACCAGTGTGATGGCGAGGGTGATGCCGGCCATGAGGAGGATGACGGTTCCGGCCACCGCCACATTGAGCTTCGCCGCCATCCCCGCCGCCTGCCATTTCTCCTTGAACATGGAAGACCCCCTGGTTTGGTAGGAAAACACCACGCAGCGGACAAGCGGCAGCGGCCCCCGCCACCTGTCAACGCACTGTCACCTTTTTTCAGTATAGGGGAGGGGAAAAAGAGAAGTCAAATCGGAAAAAAAGCGGGGGGACGTTGGGTCGGAAAAAACTGGAGGGCAAAGCGATCACGCCGTCGGCCGCTTTTCAGAACCGTCGCCAGTCGACGCGAACGCAAAAAGAGACCTCTGCTTCTCCGCCATCGATAAAAACACCCTGATCCGTTCCGCAGTCGGCCAGGCCGCAGCCTGCAAGTTTCGCGGCGTGGGGACGCACGGGCAAGACAGGGCATGGCCCCGACGGGTCGCGGCTGACGGAACGGCTCAGTCGAGGTAAAGGATCTCGCCGGCGTGTTCGACCACCGTGCTGTTGTCCTCGATCAGGGTCATGACGAGGCCGCCCTCGGGGTCGAGCCCCTGGACCACGGCCTCGTACTGGGGCTCGCGCTGCACGTCGAAGCCGAAAAGAACCCTCCGGCCGACGGTATCGCTCAGTTCGAGCCAGCGACGGAGGACGGGATGGAGGCGTTCCGTTTCCTCCTCGGCGTGGAGGGCTTCGGCCTCGGCGTGGTGCAAGAGGCCGATGTTCCAGGCGAGTTTGGCCAGCAGCTGGCCGGAGACCTCGTCCAGATCGAGTTCGCGGCCGAGGAGCTGGCGGAGCGAGGCCGCGCTCTCGCGCAGTTCCGGCGGGAAGGCATCGTTGTTCACGTTGAGCCCGATGCCCACGAGGAGATACTCCTCGCC
>JBFLYY010000045.1:0-3719 GCA_040756495.1 Thermodesulfobacteriota bacterium
CAGCGCGACCCGTTTGCCTGCGACTCCCATGGTCTTTCCCCCTCCGCGACGTACCTTTGCCTTTTTCTACCACCCTGCGGCGGCCGGCGTCAAAAGGCAATCGCGCCCATCCCCTTGCGGCGAGCGGTGGCCGCCACTACAATAGGGAAAAGCGCAAACACGCGAGGGAAAGCCATGCCAGAGCAACGACCCGGCAGCGAAGCGGCCGCAGCGGCGACCCAGGAAAGGGCGCAGGCCCAGCTCGCCGCCTTTTTCAAGGCGATGCCCCATTCCATCCCCCTCCTGCTCTTCAGCGACCCGCACCGCAACGAGAGCTACGCCGCGGCGACCCGCCAGGTGCTCCGGGCGGTGCGGGAGCTGACCGACAGGATCAGCCTGCGCGAGTATGGCCTGGACCACGAACTGGCCCGGAAATGGGAGGTTCGCCACAGCCCGACCCTGCTTGCGGCGCCGGAGTCCTTCCGAATCCGCTGGCTCGGCGCGCCCGTGGGCCACGAGACCCAGACCCTGATGGAACTCCTGAGTCTGCTCGGCTACCGCGATCCGGGCCTCGGCGAGGCGGCGGCCAAGATGGTGCAAAAGCTCCGCGAGCCGCGCGCGATCAAGGTCTTTGTCAGCCCCACCTGCCCCTATTGCCCGCAGCAGGCGGTCAATGCCCTGCGGGCGGCCATCGCCCGGCCCGATCTCGTTTCGGTCGAGATCATCGACATCCAGGCCAACCCGGAACTGGCCGAGGAATATCAGGCCTACAGCGTGCCGCAGACCTATGCCAACGGCAGGCTCATCGCCAGGGGCGCCCAGCCCGAGGAGCTTTTCCTGGCCTCCCTCGACAAACTGGAGCAGGTCAACGTCTTCATCCCGGAGAGCGAGGCGGCGGAGGTGGCCACCGATCTCGTCATCGTCGGCGGCGGCCCGGCCGGTCTTACCGCCGGCATCTACGCGGCCCGCAGCGGTCTGGCCGCGGTGGTGGTGGAGAAGGGGATGCTCGGCGGCCAGGTGGCCACCACCCCCACGGTGGAAAACTACCCCGGTTTCACCGAGGTGGGCGGCAAGACCCTCACCGACATCATGGTGGCGCATGCCCTCCGGTACGTGAAGATCTTTCCCGACGAGGAGGTGCTTGAGATCGTGCCCGGCGAGCCGCTGGCGGTCCGGACCAGCCGGCGGCGTTTCACCGCCAGGGCGGTGCTGCTGGCCACCGGCGCGGCGCATCGCCGACTCGGAGTGCCGGGCGAGGAGCGGCTCTCCGGCCGCGGGATCAGCTATTGCAGCACCTGTGACGGCCCACTGTTCAAGGGCAAGAAGGTCATCATGGTGGGCGGCGGCAACAGCGCCGTGACCGAGGCCCTCCATCTCCACAACATCGGCTGCGACGTCACCCTGGTGCACCGGCGCGACACGCTGCGGGCCGAGGGCCATCTGCGCAAAAGCCTTGCGGCCGCGGGCATTCCCCTGCGGCTTGCAAGCGAGGTGACCGAGATTCTGGGCGGGGCCAGGGTGGAGGCGGTGGTGCTCAGGAGCAGCCAGAGCGGCGAGACCGCAACCCTGCCGGTGGACGGGGTTTTTGTCGCCATCGGCTACGAGCCGGCCGTGGGGCTGGCCAGGAAGCTCGGGATCGCCCTCACCGCGGAGGGCTACATTGCCAGGGACGATCACCACCGGACCAGCGTGGCGGGCATCTATTCCGCCGGCGACGTGGAAGGCGGCTACAAGCAGATCGTCACCGCCGCCGGCCAGGGCGCGGCCGCGGCGCTTTCCATCTTCGAGGATCTGGTCAACCCCTACTGGAAGGAGAAGGGAAATCAGCCGGTGAAGCGGTAGAGGAAGCCGGTGGCCGCGGCCCAGAGGAGTACGGCAACGGTGACGAGGCCCAGAGCCCCGGCCAGCATCCTGTGGAACAGGGTCTCGCGTCGCCGTTCCCGGTAGCCGAGGAGCATGGCGGTGAGCGCGCCGGCGGCCATGCCGCCGCCGTGGCCCCAGTTGTTGATGCCCGGCACCAGAAGGCCGAAGAGGAAGATGCCGATCGCCCAGCCGCCCACCTGGCTGAACAACTCCTGCCCGTAACCGCCGCCCCGGTGTTTGCCGTAGTAGAGCAGGGCGCCGATCAGGCCGCAGACCGCGGCCGAGGCCCCGATGGTGAAGCGGACCCCGGCGAGATAGGAGAGGAAAAAGCCGCCGATGCCGGCCAGGGTGTAGATCGCGAACATCCGCGGCACCCCGAACTCCTGGGCCACCAGCGGCAGGAGCTGGCGCAGGGCCAGCATGTTGAAGAGGATGTGGAGCAGGCTGCCGTGCAGGTAGCTGGCCGAAATCAGCGACCACCAGCGCCCCAGGATCACGATGGGCAGGGTGCCGGTGGCGCCGAGCAGGAGCAGGCCGCGGTTGTCGGGCGAGAGAAAATGGAAGGGGTTCATGGCCAGGCCCGCCTGCCGCGGATTGAGCAGCAGCGAGAGCAGATACATGACGACATTGGCGCCGACGATCAGGTGCAGGATCTGGTCGGGCCGTTCGAAGAGGCGGCCGGCAAAGAGGGTCTTCAGACGCGAGCCTGGGTGGGGGATGCCGCACCAGGGGCATTTGGGTTCGTCCCGGCTGATGAGGCGGCGGCAGTTGGGGCAGAGCAATGAATTCTTGTGGGCAGCGGACATGGGGCTGGGGCCTCGCGGATGGTTTTCCCTGTCATACCACAATTGTCCGGCGAACGGCAGCGAATCTCGTGGCGGGATGAGGTTCGGACGATTTTGGCTGTTGACGGAACCGGATTTTAGGTATTTAATTAAAATCTAAACTCCCGGTCCGGTTTGGCGCCGCCTCCCCCTGCTGGCAGCGGCGCGAAAAACGTGATACCGTTGGGAAAACGAGTCGTTCCTCAGACACCCTTGCGTTGGATGGTAGTGCATGCGCCCCTCTCGGCAACAGGCGGTCTGTTTCGTGCTTTTTCTGGTGTGGAGCTGGACGGCGGCCGTGGCGGCCCGAGCGGCGGAGCCGTCGGCGATGACGCCACCCGCGGTCTGGACCGCCGAAGCGGCGGTGCGTTTCGCCTTGGCGCACAGCCCCGACGCCAGGATGGGCGCCAGCCGGATCGCCGCCGCCGAGGCGGCCATCACCGCCGAGCGGGCAGCCTTTTTCCCGCGCCTCGACGCGGGTTCCCTCTACAGCCAGACCAACACCCCCATGTACTCCTTTGGCAACATCCTCAACCAGGGGAAGTTCGATCAGAGCATCGACTTCAACAGCCCTGGCCGTACCGACAACCTCAACCTGGGACTCCGCCTCAGCTACCGCCTCTTCAGCGGCGGCCGCGACTGGGCCGGCCTCGACGCCGCCCAGGCCCAGGGGATCGTCGCCCGGATGGAGCGCGCCAGCGTCGATGCGCAACTGGCCTTCGAGGTGGTGCGCGCCTTCAATCTGGTCGTGCAGCAGGAGGGGCTGGTGCGGGCCCATCAGGCCTCGGAAGCGGCCCTGGCCGCGGCCCTGGCCGTGGCCAGAGCCCGCTACGCTGAGGGGGTGCTGCTCAAGGCCGATCTGCTGGATCTGGAGGTGCAGCATGCCAGGAGCGAGGAGAATCTCATCCAGGCCCGCCATGGCCTGGCGGTGGGGCAGCGGGTTTTGCTGAACCTCCTTGGTCTTGCCGCCGGCGAGGTGGTGGTGGATTCGGCAGGAGGGGCGGCGCAGGTGGTGCCCTCGGGTCGTTCCTGGGAGGGACGTCCGGAACTGCA
>JBFLYY010000046.1:0-9188 GCA_040756495.1 Thermodesulfobacteriota bacterium
GCCACCGGGATAGATCGGCTCCACCGTGGTCCGGTTCTTGCGCTCGTCGCCGGTAAAGGCCCAGAAGCGATTGGGGTCGTACACCGGCGCGCTGGCCAGGGCGAGAATCTCGCCGCTCGCCGGCAGAAGCACCAGGGCGGCTCCGCTCTGCGCCTTGGTCTCCGCCAAAAGATGCTGCAATCGCCCTTCCAGTTCGCGCTGGAGACGCAGGTCGATGGTGGTCACCACGTGGGCTGCCGCCTTGCCGGAGGCGATGGCCGGCGGCAGGGTATTCTTCGGCAGCAGCGGGTCATAGACCCCGCTGCCGCGCAGGATGTTGTCGTAGTAGGATTCGAGCCCGGCCAACCCCTGCTCGTCCTTGACAAAGCCGACCACATGACCCGCGGCCTCGTGCTGCGGATAGTAGCGGTAGGAACGCTGGAGCACGTGGACGCCCTTGAGGTTGGCCTCGGCGATCTTGTCCGCCTGCTCCTGCGGAATCTGCCGCCCTACCCAGACGAAACTGCGCTCCGCCTTGAGGGAGGCGAGCAGTTCCGCCTCGTTCACGCCGAGGTTTTTGGCCAGCAGTTTGGCGGCCTTCTCCGGCTCATCGAGTTCCAGCGGCCGGGCATAGATCGAGGCCAACCGGAAACTCACCGCCAACTCGTTGAAGTTGCGGTCGTAGATGTTCTTGCGCCCCCCGGCCAGATTCAACTGCGAGTCGTCGTCCCCTTCGGGACCGGAAAAAAAGACGAACCGCATGACCCCGAACGTCACCGCCGGGATCAGCAGCAGGACCGCCAGCCCTGCCAGCAGCCGCCGCCGCCGTTGCGCCTCAACCGGTATTTTTCGCATAGTCCGTCATGGCCTCTGTTTTTGCTCATCCCGGGGCGGATAGAGCCCCAGGGTGGCGGCCGTCGCCTCGAATCGCTCTTTCCGCATGAGCACCTGCCGTTCGCCGGCAAGCTTTTCATGCCGCAGCATCAGTTGCTGGCGGGTCCGCTTCTCCCTCTCCAGCTCGCCCAGGCCGCTTCGCACCGCCCAGCCGAACCAGACGCTGATGCCAATGCCGATGAGCATCACCGCGGTGAGCAGGATGCCGCCGATCTTGTTCATCTGCGCCTCGCCCGCGGCACCTGCCTGGGCACGCTTGCGCCGGAACGCGGAATAGCGGCTCGAATAATCGCGCCTCATCCTCAGGCCTCCACCCGCACGGCCACCCGCAGCTTGGCGCTCCGCGCCCGCGGGTTACGCTGGCACTCCGCCTCGCCGGGCACGATCGGCTTACTGGTCACCACCCGCAAGAGGGGATTCTCCTGAAAGGCCCGCTTCACCAGGCGATCCTCCAGGGAGTGGAAGGAGATCACGCAGAAACGGCCGCCGACCGCAAGCCACTTCGGCCCGGCCGCCAGCACCGTCTGGAGATTTTCCAGCTCCTGATTCACCGCGATGCGCAGGGCCTGGAAGACCTTGGTGGCGACATGGATCTTCTTGGGGTGGAAGCGACGCGGCACCGCCCGCTCGACCACGGCAACGAGCTGGGCGGTGGTGCGAAGTGGTTCACTTCTGCGCGCCTCCACCACTGCCTCGGCGATGCGACGCGCCTGCCGCTCCTCGCCGTAGTAATAAAAAACATCGGCCAGCTCCTGCTGGCTCCTGGTGTTGAGCAGTTCGGCGGCGGTAAGCCCCCGGCGGCTGTCCATCCGCATGTCGAGGGGTTCTTCGCCCTTGAAGCTGAAGCCGCGGCCGCTTGCGTCGAGCTGCAGGGAGGAGAGGCCGAGGTCGAGCAGCAGGCCGTCGATGTGCCGAACCCCTTGCTCCATGAGGGTCTCCTCCAGTGCGGTGAAGTTCCGATGGACATAGCGGATGCGGTCGCCGAAGCGCGCCAGTCGTTCCCTGGCCAGCGCCATGGCCGCCGCATCCCAGTCAAACCCGATCAGCCGGCCTCCTGGTGCGCTCTGTTCGAGAATTCGTTCCGCATGGCCGCCCATCCCCAGATTGCCATCGACGTAGAGACCGCCGTCCGCCGGGGCCAGGCTGGCGATAACCTCTTCCAGCAGCACCGGCTGATGTATCGCGTCCATCACCCCTAAAACAGACCAAGCTCGAGCAGGGTCTGCTCCATGGTCTGGAAGTTCTCGGCGGAGGGCCTGCTCATGGCCTCCCAGGTCGCCTTGTCCCAGATCTCGAAGTAGGTGATCATGCCGTTGACCACCACGTCGCGTTCGATCTTGCTCTCTTCCCGCAGGTTGGGGGGGAGCAGGATGCGCCCCTGCTTGTCGAGGGAGGTCTCGAAGACGCCGCCGATCATGTAGCGGATCAGGTTGATGAGTTCCGGCTGCTTCTTGCCCTCGGCCCGCAGGGTCATCTCCAGCTCCTCCCATTGCGGAAGGGGATAGGCCTTGAGGCAGTTGCGCCAGGGAGTGATCATCAGCCGCTCGTCGTACTGCTTGCGCAGAACCTCACGGAAGCGGGTGGCGATGTTGAGCCGCCCCTTCTCGTCCAGCGCATGCTCCGACCGCCCGCGGAAATGATGGATGGGGCTGCGGACACTCCCTTCACTCATGCTTGACTCCCCTCTGTTCCCCTTTACCCCACTTTACACCACTTAACGTCCCTTATAGTGGGGTGGCCGCAAAAGTGTCAAGAAAAAAAAGAGGTTAGCTCATCTTGCAACCCTCCACTCCACCCCGAGGGGGTGTACCATATATAGCGACCTCCTCTCAGCGCGTGCACCATATACTGTATCTTCACGAAAATTCCAGTGGATTTTTGCGGCCAGGTGGGCCATTTTTTTCGTGGCCGGATCCGCCTGGCTCCCGCGGCTCTTGCCGCCGCCTCGGGGGTGCCCCTCATTTTGCTTGCGCCCGGCCGTATTTTCCTTTATGGTAGCTCCCCTTTCCGCACTGAAAATACGAGGTTCTTCGCATGAAGCAGCAGAGCATCCGCAACGTCGCCATCATCGCCCACGTCGATCACGGCAAAACCACCCTGGTGGATCAACTCTTCAAGCAGAGCGGTCTCTTCCGGGAGAACCAGCAGATGGCCGAACGGCTCATGGACTCCATGGACCTGGAGCGGGAACGCGGCATCACCATCGCCTCCAAGAACGGCTCCTTCCGCCACGGCGACCACTGGATCAACATCATCGACACCCCTGGCCATGCCGATTTCGGCGGTCAGGTGGAGCGGGTGCTGCGCATGGCCGACGGCTGCCTCCTCCTGGTGGACGCCCAGGAGGGGCCGATGCCCCAGACCTACTTCGTCTTGAAGAAGGCCCTGGCCGCGCATCTGCCGATCATCGTGGTGATCAACAAGATCGACAAGCCAGCGGCCCGGCCCGACTGGGTGCTGGACCAGGTCTTCGACCTCTTTGTCAAGCTGAACGCGCCGGAGGAACTCCTCGACTTCCCGGTGATCTACGCCTCGGCCAAGGCAGGTTACGCCTCGCTGACCCTGCCGGTAACGGGCGGCGACATGATGCCCATCGCCGATCTCATCGTCGAGGCGATCCCGGCGCCCAAGGGGGATGCGGATGCCCCGCTCCAGATGCAGGTGAGTTCGCTCGATTACTCCCCCTACCTGGGCCGGCTCGGCATCGGCAAGGTGGTGAACGGCACCCTGAACATCAATAAATCGATCAGCGTCATCAAGCGGGACGGCTCCATCCAGCCGGCGCGGATCACCAAGATCTACCGCTTCGAGGCGGACCAGAAGGTGGCCACCGACACCGCCACCACCGGCGAGATCGTGGCCGTGGCCGGCATGGACGACATCACCGTGGGCGAGACCTTCACCGACCCCGACAACCCGCAGCCGCTGCCGCTCATCGAGATCGACCCGCCCACCATCGCCATGCACTTCATCCCCAACGACTCCCCCTTTGCCGGGCTCGAGGGGAAGTTCGTCACCTCCCGCCACCTGGACGACCGGTTACAGCGGGAGATCATCGCCGACGTGGCCCTGCGCGTCAGGCCGCTCGGCGTCGGCCTCGGCTTTGAGGTCGCGGGCCGCGGCGAACTCCACCTCTCCATCCTCATTGAAAAGATGCGGCGCGAGGGCTACGAATTCCAGGTGACAAGGCCCCAGGTCATCACCCGGGAGGAAGAGGGCCAGATCCTGGAGCCCTTCGAGGAGCTGACCATCGATGTGGACGAGCGCTACTCCGGCGCGGTTATCGAGAAGCTCGGCATGCTCAAGGGGCGGATGCTCGAGATGCACCAGGAAAACGGCATGACCCGCCTGGTCTACAAGATCCCCACCCGCGGCTTACTCGGCTACCGCTCCCAGTTCATGACCGACACCAAGGGACTCGGGGTGATGAACTACGTCTTTCTGGAATATGGCCCCCATGCCGGCGAGATCAAAAACCGGCAGAACGGAGTGCTCGTGGTGAAGGAGCCCTGCACCACCGTGGCCTACGCCCTCTTCAACCTCCAGGAGCGCGGCGTCCTCTTCCTGGGGCCGGGCGAGAAGGTGTACAAGGGGCAGATCGTCGGCGAGAACAGCCGCGAGGGCGACATGGTGGTCAACCCCGCCAAAGGCAAAAAGCTCACCAACATGCGCGCCTCGGGCTCGGACGAGAACGTTGTCCTCACCCCGCCCAGGATCATGAGCCTGGAGGAGTGCATCGCCTACATCAACGACGACGAACTGGTGGAGATCACCCCGCAGTCCATCCGCCTGCGAAAAAAGGCGTGCTAGCCGGACGACCGGCCAAGGAGGGGCTCCCGGCTGGCCGGGCCGCCTCGCTCCCCGGCGGAACAGCCGGCCCACTGGCCTCCACCGGACCTGCCTCTCCTGCCCGCCTCCAGCCCCGGACAACCACCCCGCCGCTTCCTTCTTGATCTTGGCGCGCGAACGTGCGATAGTGCCCCCCTGACAACGGGACCAATCTCACCAAGAGGCCTTACGCAGTGACGGCAAAAGCGAAAAAAGGCAAGAAGCCCCGCGCCATCTCGAAACGCAAAGGCAAAAATCCCACCCTGGTGAAATGGGGCCTCTTTCTTCTCTTCCTTTGTCTCATTGCCTTTGCCTTCTACCTCACCTACCTCGACCAGACCATCCGGGAGAAATTCGAGGGCAAGCGCTGGTCGCTGCCGGCGGTGGTCTATGCCCGCCCCCTGGAACTGCAACCGGGGATGCAGTTGTCCGCCCGGGAACTCGAAGAGGAGCTGCTGCTCGCCGGCTACCGCAAGGACCGCAAGGCCGTGGACCCAGGCGGCTACGACCGGCGAGGCAAAACCCTCCATCTGGTGACCAGGGACTTCCGTTTCCCGGACGGCCCGCAGGAATCGGCGCCATACACCCTCGCCTTTGCCGGCAACACCTTGACAAGCATCCGGCGCAGCGACAGCGAGGAGGTGGTGACCGGCGTCCGCCTCGACCCGGCGCGCATCGGCAGCTTCCACCCGCGCCAGCACGAAGACCGGGTTCTGCTGACTCGCCCTGAATTGCCGGAACTCCTGATCAAAAGCCTCATGGCGGTGGAGGACCAGAACTTTCCCTACCATCCCGGCCTCGACCCGCTGGCCATCGTCCGGGCGCTCATCGCCAACGCCAGGGCGCAAAAGACCGTGCAGGGCGGCAGCACCCTCACTCAGCAACTGGTCAAGAATTTCTTCCTCACCAACGAGCGCACCCTCTGGCGCAAATGCAACGAGGCCTTCATGGCCCTTCTCCTTGAGGCCCACTACACCAAGGACGAAATCCTCACCGCCTATGTCAACGAGATCTTCCTGGGTCAGGACGGCGGACGGGCGATCCATGGCTTCGGCCTGGCCAGCCAGTTCTACTTCCGGCGGGAGCTGGCGGATCTCTCCCCGGCCCAGATCGCTACCCTGGTCGGCATAATCCGCGGCCCCTCCTACTACGACCCGCGCCAGGAACCCAAGCGCTGCCTCAAGCGGCGGCAGGACGTCCTTGCGGTCATGCTCGACCGGCAGGTCATCACCAAGGAGGAGTACGCCGAGGCCAAGGCCGCGCCCTTGGCCATCCAGACCATGGCCGGCAACGGCACCAACCGCTTCCCCGCCTTTCTCGATCTGGTCCGACGCCAGCTGGCCGAGGAGTATCGGGAGGAGGATCTCACCACCGAGGGGCTGAAGGTCTTCACCACCCTCGATCCCCGGGTGCAGAGGGCGGTGGAGGAGCGCCTGGCAACGACCATCGACCGGCTGGGCAGGAGGCGCGGCCTGGCCGATCTGGAAGGGGCGGCGGTGGTCACCCGCCGCGAAAGCGGGGAAATCCTCGCCATTGCCGGCGGCCGCACGCCAGGGCTGCCGGGCTTCAACCGCGCCCTCGACGCCCGGCGCAACGTGGGCTCCATCATCAAGCCGGCTGTCTATCTCACCGCCCTGGGCAAGGGCTACACCCTGGCCACCCCGGTGGAGGACACCGCCCTCACCGTGCCCAGCGAGGGCGGCAAACCCTGGCGCCCGGTGAATTTCGACCGGAGCGAGCATGGCCGCATCCCGCTCTACCGCGGCCTGGCCCTTTCCCTCAACCTCGCCACCGCCAGGGTCGGCATGGAGGTCGGGGTCAAAAACGTCGTGCGCACCCTGAAGGAACTCGGCGTGCAGACGGATCTGCCTTCCTACCCCTCCCTGCTTCTGGGCGCCGCCTCCCTGACCCCGCTTGAGGTCACGCAGATGTACCAGACCCTGGCGGCCGGCGGCTGTTATCTGCCGCAGCGGGCGATCAGCAGCGTGCTTGCCGCGGACGACCGGGTGATCAAACGCTTCAACGTCTCAAGCAGGCAACGCTTCGCGCCGGAGGAGGTCTATCTCCTCAACACCGCTCTCCAGCAGGTGGTGCGCCAGGGTACCGGCGCACCACTCGGCAACTACCTGCCCTCCTCCTACAACGCCGCCGGCAAGACCGGCACCTCCAACGATCTGCGGGACAGCTGGTTCGCCGGCTTTACCGGCGACCTGGTGGCGGTGGTCTGGCTCGGCCGGGACAACAACAAGCCCGCCGGCCTGACCGGCGGCGACGGGGCCCTGGTGGCCTGGGGCGAGATCATGCGGGAACTGCGGCCGCAGCCGCTGGAACTTACCGAACCGGAGGGGATCGAATGGCGCTGGGTCAAATTGCGCACCCAGGAGACCTCGGCCACTCCCTTCTGGTTCACCAGCAACCAGGTCAGATTGCCCTTCACCAAGGCGAGCCTGGCCGCCGAACCCAGGCGGGCGAAAGAAGACCGGCGGGAATCCGTCGGCACCAGCGCCGGCCGCATCATGCGCAAGATCCTTGATTGGTTCAAGTAGGCAGGCGGAAAAGGGGCAGACGCACGGCCGGTTGACAAAATCAGGCTGACCAGGGATCTTGATTCACAAGAATCACTGCAAGAGGGAAGCGCCAATGCGCACGGTCACCATCCACGAGGCCAAGACCCATCTCTCCCGGCTCATCAAAGAAACTCTCCAGGGCGAGGAGGTGGTCATCGCCAAGGGCAAGACGCCGCTGGTGCGGCTCACCCCACTGCCCGGTGCGCTGCCGGAACGGCGGCTCGACGGCTGCAAGGGGTTGATCGCCTCGATCAGCGAGGACTTCGACGCCCCGCTCTCTGACTTCAACGATTACATGTGATGAAGCTGCCGCCCAATCACCGCGACCCGTTCGACCGCCTGCTCGTAACCAAGGCTCTATGCAAGGAAATGGCCCTGGCCACCGCCGACACCGCGCTTGGCGCCTATGGCGTGAAGATTATCTGGCAAACACTCGCAGCACATCCGACTATGGAAAGAGGAGGGCGGGCAATCCTCAAGCAAGTTGCCCCAAGTGGTTCTGCATAGTCTCAATAAATCGTTTGGCCCATGGCGATGCTGCGGTGACTTTTGAGGGCACAAGCAACGCGAGCAGCTTGAATGAGTGTTCCCCCTTACTGTATCGGGCCTTACTCTTGCAATTTTTCGTAGCTTTCACGAGGGAATCGTACACTTCCTGCTTGGCCACCGATTCAACCGCAATGGCGTCATCCGGCAATTGGTTCTCTTTGAATCCGTGACCAAAAAACGACCGCAATGTCTCCCTGTCTGCGAGAAACCAACTTTCCATGCACTGAGTCATCAGGTGGCACCGTGATTCATCGGCATCTTCAGGTTTTTGCCACTGGTCGCCCGGCCTTTGTGCTAGGTGCTGCCAAGGCCGCCAATTATCGAAAGCCCCCTCCTGAAAAAGGGCCTCAACCGGAGCCTCACTATCCACCAACAGAAAAGCCTGTTCACCCATGGTAACGGCAGTACAGAAAGAGCTATAGGCGTTATAGCGGCTCCCACAAGCCACTATACGGGGCATATGTCCTTGGAGCCCGGCTTTCCGAAGAAATTTGGCGAAACCTTCTCGGCAAATCGCTTTCAGGGCGGCGGTATCCCCACCACCTTCCACGTAAAGTTTCACCATCTGGTTCCCCCTATCTCACCGCGCGTCCAAAGTTGCCCGAGGCGATATTCCGCCAGCCATGGCTGTAGTTCTTCTGCATTCAGACGCGTCAAGACGGTGCCGGTAGCCCGTTTTTCAGCGACCAAAACTGATTCAGGCACGTCGGTCAAGGCATCAACCAACACGTCGGAATGGGTTGTAACAACAATCTGACAACGCTGTGATGCCTCTTTTAAGAGCGCGGCCAGCGTCGGCAGCACATCCGGATGCAAACCGAGTTCCGGTTCTTCAATACACAACAAAGGCGGCGGATTGGGATGACAGAGAATGGCGAGTAAACAAAGGTAACGAAGCGTACCATCAGACAAACGGGTCGCTGGTACCATAAAACGGCCTTCATGAAAAAATACCTGAACAGTGCCTCCCTCTACTTGGACATCATAATCATCAATGCCGTCGTAGAGTGCCTGCAATGCATTAAGCAGGCGCTCTTTTACAATCGGTTCACGACGCAGTCTATTCAGCACCAAGCCCAAATTACTAGCATCGGGCTCCAAAATGTCATTGGGAAGGTCCGCTTTCTGAGGCAAGCGCGGAATGGTGTAACGCCCAAAACTCCATTCTCGATAAAGCCGTATGCGCCCGAATGCCTGCCCAAGGTAAGTAATTTCCGGATATTGATCAGGGTCGCGACGTTGTGCGAGGATTGATTTTTCCATATCCACATCTTCATGCCGCAACGCACGTCTGTCGCCCTTTACGTTCAGGGTTGGCCGCCCGGAGTTGAAGTGGTAGTAAAAATAAGGAGTTGGATGATTATCATCCAC